>NZ_JACHVA010000018.1 GCF_014230055.1 Puniceicoccus vermicola
ATGACCAAACCTAGACACCAAATGGTTGTTTCCCCAAGCAGACGCAAAAAGTGACACAGATCGTTCAGAAAAACGCCTTATCTAAGTGCCATTGGAGTCACACCCTCCATTATAATGAACGCTTACAAAATGTTGGATTTTCGAAGCGACCAACAGTAACGTTATAATCGATCTTAAAGACTGAGGAAGATTTCCATGAAGCGATCAGAAAATCCGAGAAATCACCACTTCATTTCTCAAGCCTACCTAGCGGGGTTTGCGCGGGGTAACGGAAAGAGAAAGCAGGTATCAGTTTTTGATTTTGAAAACGAGAAAGAGATTGAAGCCACCAACATACGAAATGTCGGTGCAAGTCGCGATTTCAATCGGATCAATTCGACCACGTTGGATCCTCACTTCTTGGAGAAGGAATTCTCCAAATTTGAAACCGATATTCGTCCAACAGTTCGGTCGATCGAAACGAATGGATCACCGACAGCGAAGGAAATGGGTGTACTCCGAACTATGATGAGCCTTTTTGCAGCCAGAAACCCTGGAAGCAGATGCAAAATTCGTGAGGCTGAAGCAAGCCTCTCAAAGGCAATCCTGCGAGAATGCGTCAAAACCCCGGAGCGTTTCGAATCCCAGCTGAAACAAATGCGATCAGACGGCATAGATGTTGACGATTGGGATTTCCTAGAGATGAAGGAGTTTATCGAGAGCGAACGGTACGCAATTTCTCCCGATCAAAGTAGCACAATAGATCTCGAGCTGTCATTGATTGAGCCAATTGCCCGGACCATGGCGGGTAGAAAATGGAGTTTTCTTCGAGCAAATGAAGATACCGGATTCTTTATCACAAGCGACCGGCCTGTAATCCTCAATTGGTACGACCCTCGCAACCTACCCCTAATGATCAAGAGTTCTCCTGGGTTCGGGATGCCAAATACTGAAGTAATTTTTCCGCTTAGTTCAAGAATTTGTATGGTTGGATCATTTGAGGGATCACCTGACGAGTCCAAAGTGACCTCAAAAATCGTGGGTCACATAAACGCAAATGTCTTAAACCAAGCTTCAAAACAGATCTACTATCATCCGGTTGGATTTAAATTTCATCATAATAATAGACTTTTTCGAAATGACGAGATTCTCGATCGCATCAAACGAAAAGCCCCCGCCCCCTAGATCACATGAAAGAAAAGAAGCATATAAATTTACAATTTGAGGATGCGTATCTTTGGTTCCCCGGTTTTCTCAAACTTCTCGCACCTCGGACTCGCGCAGCACCTAGACGTTACCAGCCCTTCTTTTGGAACTGGATAATGGGTGGGACTACACTAATCTAGCAACGTATTATTTTTGAGTAATATTATGGCGATTTTTGATGTTGAGAAAGACGATCTACTGCGGTTGTCGGACACTCTTCTCGAAGAATTGATTGCTCGGCTCTGTGAGGCTGAGGTTGCATCACATGGACATAGTCCTGCGAGTGTCAGTTGGTCAGGCTCCATAAAAGTTTCCGATGGAGGCATCGACATCCATGTGCAGGTCTCAGTTCCTACTTTCGATACGGGCTTTCTCGTTCGTCCCGATACGATCTTTCAGTGCAAAAAAGACTCTATGCCAAAGTCCGCAATTGCAGCGGAGATGCTGAAGGATGGAGAACTAAACCCGACCATCGCAAACCAAGCCCAGATTGGCGGCAGTTACATCATCGTGAGCCTCTCCGACGATTGTTCACCACCTATGAAGAAAGATCGCCTCGATGCCATGCGGGCAGCGGTCGCCAATGATCCAAACGAGGATAACATCCACCTCGATTTCTTCGACCGTTCAAAGCTGGTCCAATGGGTGCGGCAGTGCCCGTCGGTTTTGCTGTGGCTGAAAGGTAAGCTTGGTCAGGGTTATTCGGGATGGCAACCTTATGGAGCCTGGAGCAACCCGCCCAAAGGATCACTTGACACTCTCATTTCTGCTCCAGGCGTGACCGTCCACGTGCCGACTGAGAAAGGTCATGAGCTTTCAATCGAAGACGCAATAGAACCTATGCGTCGGCTGATACGCACATCAAACAAAGCGATCCGCGTCACGGGACTTTCGGGTGTGGGTAAGACACGGATTGTCCAAGCACTCTTTGACGAAACTGTCGGTAACGATTCACTTGACCGGACTATCGCTGTCTATGTGGATACGGGACAAGACCCCGATCCGTCCGCATCTGCTATGCTGGATCGTCTGATTGCCGAAGGTCGTCGCGCGGTGATGGTCCTCGACAATTGTCCCTCTGATCTGCATTCGGCATTGGCAGCCAAAGTGTCTGCTGCAAGTAGTGATGTCCGCCTGATCACGGTTGAATACGATATCAGAGACGACAAGCCGCAAACCACTGAAGTGATCCACATCGAAGCGAATGGACCGGAAGTCGCCGAAGAACTTTTGGTGCGCCGTTTTCCCGAAATTGGTCAAGGAAATGCACGGCGTGTCGCCGAGTTTGCTGATGGCAATTCCAGGGTAGCCTTGGCGATTGCAGAAAGAGTTGAACAAGGTGAGAGCCTCGCCCAATTGTCAGACGCAGAATTGTTCAACCGCCTATTCCAACAACGGAAGGGAGAAGACGGTGACCTACGCGAACAGGCCGAAACCCTGTCGTTGGTATACTCATTCTCGATTTCCGACCCGGAGGTCGGTCAGAATGAACTAGAAATCTTGGGCTCGATTTCAGGGCACTCAAAGGCTCAATTGTTCAGAGCTACCAAGAAGCTGGCAGACCGACATGTCGTGCAAAGGAGAGCCCATTGGAGGGCGGTATTGCCCCATGCAGTCGCAAACAGGTTGGCAGGCTATGCGTTGAAGAGCATCCCCGATGAGACCCTGAGATCAACGTTTGAAGTATCAGGAAACGGTCGCCTTCTGATGTCGTTCGCCCACAGACTTGGCTTGATGCATGATCACCCTGTTGCCAGAGAGATTGTTGAGGCTTGGCTGCAACCGGATGGCCTGCTTGGCCGCATTTCGGACCTTGATGAGAATGGATTGAGGATGCTGGACTACATTGGGCCCGTTGCACCAGATGCACTGCTTGATCGGATCGAAGCAGAACTCACCTCGCCAGACTTTCAAGGAATGGAGCCGAAGCACAATCCCCGAAGGACCACGATCCTCAACCTGCTTCAGTCTCTGGCCTACGAGGCCCACGCATTTGACCGCTGCATGTCGGTGCTGATCCGCGTTGCGGACCGTGAAGATGAAAAAAACAATTATGATGCGGTAAGTGACAAGATTTCTGGCTTCTTTCAGCCCTATCTTTCAGGCACCCATGCTTCCATGAAACAACGCCTCGCCATCGTAGAGAGGTGTCTGAGTTCCGAAGATGCGGGACGGCGTTCCTTGGGACTGAAGCTTCTATCCACGGCACTAGATGGACCGCCATGGACGGGCTTCGGTCTGAACGAGTTTGGCGCAAGGCCGAGGGATTACGGATACCACCCCAACCATGAGCAACTTGTCGAATGGCGCACTGCTTTCATTAATCTGGCAGTGCGGCTTGCGAACGCTGACGACGAGGACATCAAGAGCCGTGCACGGCAGGTCCTGGCGAATCAGTTTCGAGGTCTTTGGCATCAGGAAGCAATGCGGGCTAAGCTGGTCGAAGCAGCACGGGCGATCCATGATCACGAGCCTTGGGGAGCAGGCTGGAAGGCCGTTCGTTCGATCATCTACTTCGACCACACGAGGGAGAAGGGTGAAGCTGAGCCGGAACCACTTCCCCAAGACTTGGCCGACCTGGATCGGGACCTGGAGCCTCGCGACCTGATTGCGAAGATCAAAACATACGTGCTAAGCAAAGAGCATGATTACTGGGCACTTGACGACGAGTTCGACAACAGCAGTGATGACAAATACCGTGCGACTGAAGATCGGTTGGCTACAAAGGCAACAGACTTAGGAGAGAGCTTTGCAGCTTCAGACCATACCCTCGATGAGTTAGGAGCTGAATTGTTCTCAAACGACTGGATGCCCTATCGCAGAGCCTTCGGTGTCGGCCTCGCGAAGGGGGTCCACAATTATCTCGAAGGTTGGCAAGGCTTGCTGGAACACCTCGCTAATTCATCCGGTTCGAACAACGACTTTGCGGTGATCGGTGGCTTTATCGAGGAGGTCGCTGCTAATGATCCTGAGCTTTCGCGCAAGTTTCTGGATGAATGTGCACAACACCCAGAATTGAAGCGAGTTCTTGTGGGCCTTCATCCTTGGGGCGACTTCACTGAAGCCGACCTGAATCGATGCATGGCCCTCCTTGATTATGAAGACACCAACCCAACCATGTTCGAGTCGATCCTATGGCGGGATAACTATGCTAACCTGCCATCCGAACGATTGTTGGAACTTGCAACACGGCTAATCACCAGAACCAACGGCAGTGACGTGTTGCTTGAAGCGTTGAGCATGAAGCTACATAGTAAAGACCCTGCTGAGGACACTCTGGGACCCGAATTTCGGAAACTAGGCTTGGAGGCGGCAACTAAATCGCTGTTAGCAGATCAGAACGATTTTGGAGAGAGCAAAGACTACCAAATTGAGAAAGTAGTCAGGGCTGCGCTAAGCTTCGATGGCAATGAAACGGTGAAGAGCCAATGGATAGATACCATCTACTCCTTCGTAGATAAGCATTATGGATACACTCATTCTTTCGACGACGCCATAGCAACAACGGCACAGCTAATGCCGGAAGCGTTCTTGAATCGTTTGCTCCTCGGCACAGAGGACCAACAGCATCGACGAAAATTCTTCATCCATCGCGGTGGAATAAGGCGGTCTCCGCTGTCCAAGGTCGATGTCAGTGTTCTGATCAGTTGGTGTCGGAAGCAGAACGATGTAGTCGTCTGGGAACTGATTGCTTACGGAATAGTGCTTTGGGAAAAGAATGAAAGCAACGGGAGCGACTCTTTCAGAATAGAATCTGCTTTAGAATTTCTTGAAGCGGCACCAGAGCCCGAAAAAGTCCTTCACGCCTACGCAGATCGCGTCGCTCCATCTTCTTGGTCGGGCAGCCGTGTCAGCGCTATGCAGCCTAGGGTTAGAGCTATCGAGGAGCTTACGCAGCATGAAAGAACTGACATCGCTGCCGCAGCCAAAAAAGTGTTCGCAAGATTGAGTAGAGAAATTGAACGCGAGAGAGTGCGGGAACAACATAGAGACGAAGAGCGAGAACAAAAGTTTGAGTAATTACCAAGCTTTTATCGGAAGAGGAGAGGAGGCAAATGGGGTCAGCCCAATGTTTCATGCTTTTTAGTCAGACTGAATGACGTCAGCAACTGTGTCTCTCATGCAAGGGATAAATTTTGATTTTGATTTTTTGCGATGGAGTGAAGATGGATGATGATCTTTCTCATGGCCGCAGTGAGGGCGACTTTGTCAGGTCTAGATTTTTGACAATCTTGGAATTGAGCGAAGAGCGAGGAATATAACGGGATGCTAGAACTGCGGAACCGCCATCCCGAGGTCTTCGTATTTGGCATTGCCGATCGAGTGATACGGAAGGCGCTCCAAATACTCGATTCCGGGATGGCGTTCCCAGCGGTCCAGAAAGGCTGCGTGTTCGGCGTCGTCGTTCACTCCGGGAATGATCGGGCATCGCAAATGAATCCGAGCGCCCTGCTCCAGAAGCCAGTCCAGGTTTTGCTGGATCAAGCGACCATCGACTCCGGTCCACTGGCGATGTCCTGCGGCATTCCAATGCTTGAGGTCGAAGTGGAAGAGATCCACCCACGGCAGGAGTTCCTCGAGCCGCTCGCGCGAGACTTGGCCGCAGGTGTCGAGACAGGTATGAATCCCCTCGTTGCGAGCGGCTTGGAGAAGCGCCCGGCAAAATTCAAACTGCACCGTGGGCTCCCCGCCGGAAACGGTCATTCCCCCACCCGATGACTCGTAATAGGACCGATCCGCGCGAACCACATCCATGACGTCGTCCACGGACATCCGCTTCCCATACAGCTTTCCGGATCGACCGACCTGCGGTTCCCGCTTCTGGGATTCGGGGTTGTGGCACCAGGCACAACGCAACGGGCACCCTTTGAGAAAGACCGTCGTCCGCAACCCCGGTCCGTCATGCAAGGAGGCTCGCTGAATGTCGAAAACGATTCCGGAATCCGCCACTGACTCTTGAGTCTTCATGATGCTAGTTCAGAGTTCTCGCCAAAACCTCCAACTGTCCGGGGCGCGGAAGGTCCACGAAGCGAATGCTGAATCCCCCGACGCGCACCATCAGGTGTCCCCACTTTTCCGGTTCGCGCATTGCCGCTTCCATGTCGTCCCGGGAAACCACGGTCACCATGGCCTGCGCTCCTCCGTGACGGAAATAGGTCCGCAGCAGCGCATCGAACTTCGGCCGCATCGCCCCGAACCATTCTTTCGAGAATTTCATATTCTGCACCGCCCCGGCATGGAGGGAAGGATCCAGTTTTACCAGCGAGTTCAAAAAGGCCGTGACCCCGTTGAGATCGCTCCCCGAGGAGGGGTTGTTGGCGTTGGCCATCGGCTGTCCGGACTTACGGCCGTCGGCACTCGCGCATGTCTTCCAACCGAGCACGGTATTGGCCCAATTGTTGATGACCACGACCAAATAGCTGTCCAACCCGACCCGTTCCGCCTGCTTCGAGGTTTCCGCACAAATGTGTTCATGAACCTTGCGAGCCATGGCATCGGCCAGCCCTTCATCGTTGCCATATTTACTGACTTGGCGACAGGCGGCCTGAATCTCGGAAAAACCTTCAAAGTTGGCATCCATCGCCTCGACGAGTTGGGGCAAAGTGAATCGCCTCTGGCGGTAGACCAATTCCTCGATCACGTGCAAACTGTCCGCGGCATTCGTGTTGCCGTAGGTTTCCAAACATCCTCCGAGGAAGCGTGCCCCACCCCCGAAGGCAGACTTCTTTCGCTTCACACAATCCGAAGTCAAGGCGCTGATAAAGGCCAGAGGAGCCTCTTGGGCCATGACGTCATACTCCAACTTCTGCTGAAGCGCCAAAGCGGTCACATGGTGATCGACCACCCGGCAATAGCCCTCCCAAAGCGCATCGAAGTCCTGGTAGTCTGTGATCGCGGGAAAATCCTCAACGACCTTTCGTCCGGTATTGGGGTCCCGCCCGCCGTGCAGAGTCACCTCCAAGGCTTTGAGCAAATTGATTACTCCATTCGGAGAACCTTCGCTGTAGTGACTCAGGACATACTCGCCACAACCGTAGGGAGTGTATTGCTCGGCCATGTCGAGACTGACCCCAAAAGCCTTCTGCACCGCCGGAATGTTGACCTCGTCGTTGTAGAGCATCGGGAAGGTGCACCCCTCCCCAATCGCATCGATGGCACGCTCCCACAGCTCGGGGTTTTGACCGTCGTAAAACCGCAGGGAGAGTTGAGGCTGATTGAGCCGGACTTTCCGGGTCCCCTCGATCGCGAGTAGGGCGAATTCATCCGCCGCCTCTTCGTCGGGCCTCCCCCGCCCTCCTACGATCAGCCGATTGTCATACATATTGTCGTAAGCATGCATCAACCGCCAAAGACCGCAGACCAGCTCCAACGCTTCTTCACGGCGCAAAATCCCCTGCTGCAAATCCGCCTGGAGGAAGGGCCCCAACGCCACGTCGAGGCGCCCGTAGTTCCAGGTTCCCGAGTGAAGGGCGTAGAGCCAGAAGAGTTGAATGGCTTCCCGAAAATGGCGAGGAGGCTCATGGCGAATCGCCGCCAGCGTTTTTTCGATCTCCGGAGGAACCGATGCCCGGTAAGAATCGATCGTCTCCCGCAAATGACCGACCACAAACGCAAAGGGACTGCCCGAGAGTTCGGTCTCCAGTCCATCCAGCCCCAAACGCAACAACTTGGGAAAGTCCAAAGACGAGCCCGCCATGCGGTAGAGCGGAAACGCCACTCCGCTGTCCTCGGTCCACGCATCGGAAGGAAGACGCTCCGAGACCCACTGCGGATAAGAGGCACGGACCTTTTCCACGGTGGTTTTCCCCCGCCAATAGCGAGTGATTTCGGCAGCCGCTTCGGCACAGGCCGGATACAGCTTGGCCCCCTCTTCGAGTGCTTGGAAGCAACAATAATACCCCAGATTGACGGGCTCCGGGCTCAGCCCCGCCAATGGATAGAGGACTCTGCCCGCGAAAACATCGCCGCTTTCCACGGGTTGAAACATCCCCCGGAACTGAACGGACAGAACCGCCGCCTCACGATCCTCCGGGGAGTTTCCCTCATTCTTGCGATGCTGCTCCGTCAGCTCCCAGGCGTAAAGGATGCCTTTCCGAAAGAGAGCCTCGGAGGCGAGCCAATGTTCAGGAGAGAGTTCCGACAGGGTTTTCATTTGAGGTTAAAATCGGTTTCAAGTAATCGCGAAAGCGAACATTCACATCCCAGGCATCCGCCAGCGGTCGCCCGGTAAAAGGTTCGACCGGCATGTAGGGCGGCGGGCCAAATTCCGGAGTGATCGTGAGAAAGGAAGCGCCCGCCTTCTTCCGCACATCGAGAATACGTTTCCAAAGATCCAAGTGCAGGTCTGTCCAATCGCGATACTCCGGAGCCAGAGGATCCGGGACCTGCGGGCCCTCGGAAAATCCGACCCGTGCATGAATGTGGGAGCTGTGCCGGATGGCCAGTTCCACGGTCTCCGATTGGTTGCGGAGATCGCTCTCGTGCACACAGAACCAATGGGAAAAGTCTGCATTCAGACGAAGTTCCGGGATCTCCCGCAGCAGGTCGCGGGTCATAGGACCGCTACCAGTCGGACGGCCCCGATGCGTTTCCTGCGTGAAGAGAATCCCCGACTCCTCCGAGAGCCGACAAGCCTCCCGATAAATCCTGCAGTTCTCGGCAAAGCCGAACACATCGCAACCGGTATGACTGTTGATCAGCAACGGCTCGGACTCCTCAGCTTTGGCAAAACGCTCCTGCAGTGACCGCAGATGATCCTCGGGCGTCTCGCCCTCGGTGATGATCTGGGCCACCAAGAGCAGCCCGTGATCGGAAACACGGGCTGCTATCTCGGAAGCGCTTTCCGGCTGAGCCGGTAAGTAAATCTCCACCGCCTCGAAACCGTCGGCTGCGGCCCGCTGGAGAAAATCTTCCAGCGGGTCGTCCCACATTTCCCATTTCGATTTGGTGAAGAGAAGTTTCATGCGATCAGTGTGCTTTGACCCCCAACTGCCGGCGCAGCTCGTTGATGTGCGCGTAACTCTTCGTCGGATCGGCCATCGGTTGATTCAAAAGATTCTTCCCCCGGGCCATGTACATGAGGTGACGGTCGTGATAGTCCTCGTTCAATTTGGAAGAGGCCGGGATGAAACGCAGGGTCCAGCCACAACGACGCATATCCGAGGTATTGGGAGGGCTTCCGTGCTGAGTGCGGGCATCGTGCAACGAACATTGATTCCGTTGGAGTTCACAAGGCACGGCCAACTCGTCCTTCCGCTGGCTCTTGACGATCTCGGTATCGAAAACACTCTTCGTCACATCGACTCCCTCGTAATCGGAGAATCCCATTTTCCCGGTATTGTGAGTCCGCGGGATGACGTACATGCAGCCGTTCTTCTTCGTCGAGGGATCGATGGCCAACCACACGGTCGCGACTTCCATCGGGTCGAGCATGCGGCGCCAATAGGCACTATCCTCATGCCAGGGCACCCGACGGCCATCCCCTTGCGGCTTGCAGATAAAGTGGGTGGAGAAAAGAATGATATCCGGCCCGAGCAACGGCTCGACCAGGTCCACGACCTCGGGAGCAAGCGCCCAGTCCAGGAGCTTCGGATCCGCAAAGTGAGGCGTGTCCATCTGCTCCGGACGCTCGTCTTTCGGCCAAGCGGCCAGCTTTTCATCAAAATAATCCGAAAGGGCTTCGAATTTATCGTCCGCAAACACTTTGCCCTTCGGGATGACGTATCCCTCGGTTTTGTAGTGTTCGACTTCTTCGGGAGTGAGGCGTGGGTTGGTTGTGGTAGTCATGCCACCAGACTATCAGAAAGCGTTCTCGGGTTCGTCCTTCCCAATAGCATAAAAGTGCTCTATTGTGATATCATGAAAACCATCCTCTGGCGCCAGATCTGCCCCAACGAGGAGCATCTGCACGTGGCGACGATTGAACTCAAGCGCATGCGGGCTCCGGCCATGCATCGACACGACTTCTACGAATGTTTTCTCGTCCTCGACGGGAACGGCACCCACAAACTCCCCGAAGGAGAAACTCCGCTGAGGGGCCACACCCTCTACTTTCTCCGCCCCGAACACGCGCATGCGATCTACGGTCTTAAAAATCTGGTCTTCCTCAACCTGGCCTTCCGCGCCAGCACCTTCGAGAAAGTGTTTTCCCTTGCCGAATTCACTCCGGGACTTTGGCGCGAAGGGGATCCCGTCCAGTCCGTGGAACTTGATGAGCAACAAGTTGAAGACTTCACCCAATGGGTGGCTCAAGTCGCCGGGGACCGCAGTGCGCGCAACGCATCCTGGCTGCTTCTGAGCCTGGCCCGCCTCCTACAACCTCGTCAGTCCACGACCCTCCAGCGACCCAACATGCCCGACTGGATGGCCGACGGCCTCTCCCGGGCGACCGAGAGCGATGTCGTGACCGAGGGCCTCCCCGCCCTCACCCGCATCATGGGTCGATCCCGCGAGCACATCGCCCGGAGCTTCCAGCAACACCTCGGCCAAACCCCGACCGAATGGATCAACCAGGAACGCATCGAACGCGCCTGTCTCCTCCTCGCCACCACCCGACTTTCCGTCTACGAGATCGCGCTCGATTGTGGCTTCGAGAGCGCGAGCTACTTTCACAAATGCTTCCGCCAAGCCCGCGGAACCACTCCCCGGGACTACCGGACGAATTTGATGCGGATCCAGAGGTAGACGCGAGGATTCCGGGAATCTTGTCGCCTCAGAATATTCGTAGCATCCCGCCGTGAGGCGGATGAGCGCGGCACGGAACCTATCCGACCCGCGGGCGGACTCCGCAAGCGAAGTCCCTACGGGGAGGGCAGGCGTGGGAATGCGCACGACTGAAGTCATGCGCGTACGGGATGACGGAATTTTTTTGACGTTGGTGATTTCTAGGTGGGAACGGGTTGGTTGTACCGACTTTAGTCGGCTGCGTAGGATCGGCAAAGTTGTGGGAGCATCCTTGCTCCCGCGCGCTGGAGACTAACGCGGGCTGAAGCACCGCGCTCCGGGAGAAGGCTGCTGGTCCTGTCTCGGCTCGGCCGCTGTCGCGTGGATTGAGGGCCCCCGAGGCATTACTGGGATTGGCGAAGTTTGGGAGGTTTTGGCGACTGACGGCGGAAGTGGGGGAGCCCTTCCCCCCACGGAGAGGCAGAGTCGTTAGAATCCTCAACCCAAGCTAACGTCCATCGGCCTCATCCGTCCTGCGTCCCGCGATTGCGGGCACTTCGGCGGACAGGCTGGCCAATCTACAACAGAATCCAAAAAGATTCCTAGTGCGAGGCAATCGGAGGCTCCAGGCCGAGCCGGACATACTGATCCCGCGGCGCGTCACAGGCCTTCATGTTGCTCGCCAGCAGCGCCAACATCTTCGATTCGACCTCCTCATCCTGAATTGGAGATTCTTGATTCGGATCCAGCTCCAGGTCGTAGAGGACGGTCTGTTTCGTCTCGGAATCGCGCTCCCAGGACGACTCGTCCGACCATCCCATCCCCGTGCAGTCGATCTGCATGACCTGGCAATCTTTCATGAAATCGAATGGTTCCGCCAAGGACATCCGCCCTTTGTAAAAGCTATCCGTTCCGAACGGAGAACGCATATGACAGGGCATGAGCGTATACTCGGAGATCTTCCCCAACCGCTCCTGCTGGGCACGCATGTAGACATAGCGGCCATCCGTGACATTCACCTGATTCCCGAACTGGCCGAAGATCGCCGACTCGCGCACCGGTTGATCCGACTCAATGACCGGCGAGAGGTCGTGCCCGGTCATGCTGGCCGGAATTTCCTGATGGAAGAAGCTCAAAAGAGTCGGAGCCAGATCGATCGAAGGCTGGACCAGAGACTCACGGGACTCACCCCGCGTTCCAGTACGTGGATCCCAGACGAAGAAGGGAGTCCGCGCGGTTTCCTCCCACCAGGGCATCATCATCTTCGACCACCAATCGTGCTCACCCAAAAGGAAGCCATGGTCGGTCCACACGACCAGCATGGTATCCTCCCAGAGATTTTCCGCGTCCATCTTATCGAGGAGAGTTCCGAGCTTCTCATCGCACATTGAGACCAGCGAAGCATACTCGTAACGCCCGTGCTCGGCGAGATCCAGACGTCCTTGGACCCGTTCGTAATTCGGCCAGTCAAAATGCGGGCCGTTGTAGTTCTTGTAGTGAGGCTCGTAATAGAGCTCCTTGTACTTCGGCAACGAAAAGAAGGGCTCATGCGGATCAAAGGTTTCGATCTGGAGGAACCAATTGTCCTCCCCCTTGTTCCGATCGATAAAGTCCAGTCCCGCCCGAAAGACACCGCTCTGAGGTTGCTTGTCGTCTTCCTGCATCTCCCGACGGTTGATCCAGTCCTGCCGGGCCGGTGCGTAGCCCTTGAGACCGTGCCTCCCTTCCGCATCTTCCGGAATTTCGGGGTCGCGCACTTGTCCGATCCAGGGATCTCCCTCCTGCCCGCGGAATGCTTCGTAGCTCGAATACTTCGTGTGGTAGTTCGATCCGCCGTCCTCGAAATAATGGTAGTGGTCGGTGATCAAATGCGTGTAGACGCCGTTCTCCTTCAGAATCCGCGGCATCGACTCGTCGTAGGGCTCCATCGGCCCCCAACTGCGATGCAAAAAGTTCGGACGGCCGGTATGAAGATCCCGTCGAGCCGGCATACAGGGCATCGAACACACGTAGGAGGTGTCGAAGCGCAACGTTTTCTCGGCCAGGCGCTGGAAATTCGGAGTATGAGTCCACTCGCAACCGTAGGGCGACAAAAACCGCCGGTTGAGGGAATCGAACATGACCATGATGACTTTCATAAATGCAAAGGGGATTCGCGGGAAAGATTCGGATTCAAAATGACAATAACGTTATAGTATCGAAATTGCTTCGCAGGGAAAGCATTATTTCGCATCCACTCTGCGAAAGCGGTGAATTACTTCCTCGTCGGAGGCCCCATCGAGCTGCGCAAGAGGAACTCCGAACGCAGACTTTGGAGACGGATCGGCGAATCGAAATTCTTGATTCGGTTGTCCAACATTTCGAAGACGGATCGAGCCATAAGAGATCGATCCACTCGCAGAGTCGAGAGTTCGAGCGGTTCGGCCGCATCGATATCGTCACTGCCGAGAATGGAAAGCTCTCCGGGAACACTCAGCCCCAGCCGCTTCGCCTCGGAAAAGAGAGAGATGGCCGTCTGGTCGTTGTAGGTCACGACCGCCGTCGGCCTGCGTTTCAGCACCTTCCATTTTCGGAAGGCTTCCTGACCGGCCTCCGCAGCGGAATCGACTCCCAACACCGACAGTTCTTCGTCAAACTTCATTCCGAGCTCATCGAGGATACGAATGACTTCGACCAATTTCCCCACTGGAGGCAAATCCGGACGGTTTGGCCCCAAGTACGCCACCGAAGTGTGCCCGACGTCCCTCAGATACTGCATGGCCTTCCGCAGGCTGAAAGTATAGTCGACTCCCAAGCTATCGAATTGATCCTCATATCCCCGGTAGATGAACAGGAGCGGGAACCGCCACGCCTTGAGCTTCTGATAGACGTCCACATTCTCCAAGTTCTCGACGGGATTGACGACGAGACCGTCGACCTCCCCGGCGGAGAGCTGCAGGAGCAAATTTCTCTCCCGCTCGGGAGACCGGTGAGCCAGGGCGAGCATCGAAGAGTAGCCCGCCTCCGAGGCCACTTGATCCAAATTCTCGTAGAGCTCCGAATAATTGGTGTTCGCGAGGTCCGGAAGGATCATCCCGATCCGCTTCGTGTATCCCCGTTTGAAATTCCGGGCGGATGGATTGGGAGCATACCCGATTTCCCGAGCCGCCTTGAGGATACGCTCGCGCGTCGCGTCACTGATCCCCCCCTGCCCGTTGATGGCCCGGGAAACCGCCCCCTGCGAGAAGCCGGTTAATTTTGCGAGCTGGAGAATCGTGGGACGTCCACTTCCGGACTGAGCAGATTTCTTCTTGGGCATACCTAAAACGTTACATGTCATCCGTCAGTTCGGATATTCCAATCTGACCCAACCGAAAAAAACTCTTTTTCCCCTGAAAATCAACAAGATCCTTCCATTTCTCAGTCCCGCTCCCTTCCATCATCCGCAGTCGCTGAAAGAGAGAAGAACCGCAATCACTGAAATTTATAGTGTCAAATTAGGATTGTTATATCGTTATAGTTAATCTAGCCTTCAACCTTTCTTTTTCCTGATAGCACCACGCCTGATCAAAACCATCGCGAAGGCGGAAAGCTCCGTCTTCCTGTCTCCCTGTTTCGACCCATGAAAGAATTCATCGACACCTGCCCGCCCCCCGAATCCGTTCAGTGGACTTGGGCCGACCAAGAACATCCGAACCAAACGGTTCTCTTTCGGACAAGAATCACTGGGCTCGAGGACTACGGGAAGATCGCGGTCCAGATCACCGCACAGACCCGTTTTTATCTCTACGCCAACGGAGAGTATCTCGGACAAGGCCCCTGCCCTTCCATCTGGCCGGACAGCACCTACAACAGCTACTCCGTCGAGGCGAGCGAGGGGGTCCTCAACCTCGCGGTCATCGTCCACTCCTACGGTGTCCGCACCCAGAGTCACGCCTTGGCTCCCGCAGGCCTATGGGCTCGTTTGATCGGACTCCGAGACGGTTCCTGGATGCCTATCGAGATCGTCCCGGAAGCCTGGAAGCACTGCCCACAGGGAGGCTGGATCTCCACCCAACTCCGGCGGACCTGGGCAACGGGATGGATGGAGCAATTCGACAGTGCAAAACATCCCGAAGGGTGGCTCGATCCGGACTTCGACGATTCCTCCTGGACAACTGCCACGCGGGTCGGGCGTCCCGGCAGCACCCTTTCCCCGCGCATGACCCCGGACCTCCGGGAATATTCCGTGCCCGCCACGCGCCTTCGCGCGGTGGCCAAAGTGTCCAACCGCGCTCCGATCACCGACGAGGGGGAAGGTCAACTCGCGAAGATTCTCGACGAGGAAGCTTGGCAGCCGAAAGAAATCGCTCCGTATCAATCTGACTGGGACCAAGGTCGGGGCATTCGCATTCCCGCGGGCGAAGAAGGGCTGGCCCTGATGTTCGACCTCGGGGAAGAAATGGTCGGGCAGACCGAGTTTTCCGTCGAAGCCGCATCCGGAATCGTCGATCACTATGGCGCCGAACTCCTGCGCGACGGACGCCCATGGGCCTTCCGCGGCAACGCCGAGTATGCGACTCGGTGGTTCGCCTCGGGTCGGAACCCGAACTTTCGGACACTCAACTACAACGGGTTCCGTTACCTTCTGATTGTTCTTCGTCCCGATACGTCTCCGATGCACTTACAGTCGTTTGGCGTTTGGCGACGGGAAGCCGATATCCGACCGAGTTTAACGTTCGATTCCACGGATCCGGAAATGCAACGTCTCTGGGACGTGAGCATGCGGACCCTCCAGGTTGCGACCCAGGAGACCAACGTGGATTGCCCGACACGGGAACAAGCCCTCTTCATCGCCGACGGTCTTTGGAACGCTCTCTGGATCGATCAACTCTTCGACGAGCCGTCCCTCTTCGAGCACTACCTCCGGATTGTCGCCAAAGCCCAGCACGAGAACGGCCTCATGCCCTCGGCGGTCTTCTCCAGCCTCAACCCGCCGCATTACCTCATCGACTTCTGCCTCATCTTTGTCTGGGGGGTCGATGTCTATCGCCGCCTTCATCCGGAACGGCGCGATCTCGTCGAAGAGCTTCTCCCCGTCGCCGAACGGACGCTCCGCTGGGCCCAAGACCAAATTGCCGAGTCCGGTTTGATCGAAGTCGACCCTCTGGCAATCGAGAATTACGATGGCGGACGCTTCGAAGTGGTCTTTCTCGACCACCCGACCATTTGGCACACCTTCTCGCACCCGGGAATCGAGCGGTCACGCATCCAGCTCGCCCTCAACGCCTTCCTCGCGATCGCCATCGATGCTTTCTCCGCGTCGGCCGAGGCCCTCGGATACGCCCACAGACTCGACGTCCAACGACTCGACGCCGAGCGTATTCGGAAACTCTGCCACGAACGCTTTTGGCAGGCAGAACGCGGCTACTACGCCGATTGTTTCAACGAGGAAGACAACGCGCTCAAAGGATGGAGTGCGCAGACGCAAGTCTTGGCGGTTCTCTCCGGGATCACCGGCGGCGACGACGCCCACCAATTGATGGAGCGCCTGATCCGTGATTGGAAACATCCGAACATCTGCCGCTGCACCCCTTACTTTTGGGTCTACTTCGCCGAAGCGTTGATTGTTTCCGGTCATTCGGATCAAGTCATGCCGCTGATTCGGGAGGCTTGGTCCGTCATGACCGACGATCCCGAAACGACCACGTGGTGGGAAACGTTCGAAGGGAGCGATCGCGATACCCGCTGCCATCCCTGGTCGGCCCTGCCCGCCTGGTTTCTCCAAGCGGATGGCCTGAACTTCCGTCTTTGTGGAGAACGCAAAGCGGCAAAACCGACCTCCTAATTCGCTGCGATGTCTTCCTTCCCCTTTCGCAATATCGCCGCTTCTCGCATGAAACTGAAAAATCTCCAAGAACCGCTCGCCATTACCATGTGGGACTTTTCCTGGCTGGAACGCCGCTGGCCCGGCGCCGGCTACGAGGACTGGGACCTCGCCCTCGATGAGCTGGTGGAGCGCGGCTACAACGCCGTGCGGATCGACGCTTTCCCGCACCTCGTCGCCACGGATGCAGAAGCCGTCTGGACGATCATTCCCTGCTGGAATCAACAGGATTGGGGCTCCCCCGCCCGCAACCGCATCCAAGTGCAGCCCAACCTGAATACTTTCATCCGGAGATGCTCCGAGCGCAATGTTCACGTAGGGCTCTCCACTTGGTTTCAACGAGTCGAAGAACTGGATCGGATTCCCGTCGTTTCTTCGCGCAGCCATAGTCGCATCTGGAGACAACTTCTGGATTCCATCGCCGCAGAAGGGCTCTTGGACAATATTCTCTACGTAGATTTCTGCAATGAATGGCCTCTTGACTGCTGGGCGCCATTCTTCATGCCCAAACCATCGGAACAGGGCCTGTGGAATTCTCCTTCCTCTCTCCAGTGGATGCTGGAATCGATCGAGGAACTTCGCCGCGACTACCCGGATATCCCCTATACCTTTTCGAACGTTGGGAACTTCCAACTGTCGGAGAATCAGATGCAGCTGGTTTCCGAAGCCTTCGACTTTCTGGAACCCCATATTTGGATGTCACAAGCCAACCAGCACGAATTCTACAATCGCATTGGTTATCAATACGAGCGTTTCGAGAGTAAAGGCTATGAGAATGTTGCGCTGAATGCTCAGCGTTTTTACGAGTCTGACTCCGAGTATTGGGACTCACTGCTCAGGAAGTTCATTGATCAAGTGAGCGCGGAGGCGGACGCGCTAAAACTTCCGCTCATCACCACCGAGTGCTGGAGCATCGTCGACTACAAGGATTGGCCCCTACTCGATTGGGAGTGGGTCAAACGGGCGGGCGAAGTCGGTATTCGTCATGCCGCGAGCAAAGGAAACTGGATCGCGATGGCCACCAGCAACTTCTGCGGCCCCCAGTTCCGCGGCATGTGGCGCGACAAAGACTGGCATCAGGAGATGACCCGCGTCATCCGCTCGGCCGGGCTGCCGAAATTGAAAGAATAAGAACCAAACGAGGCCGAGGTCGTCGGCGCGCATAGTTCCCGTTCATCGAACCATGATGCAACTGGTGCATCACTCTTCTATCGCCGCGCCTGACTCCTGGGAAACAAAATCCTGCTGATACTCCCCCCGTTCGATCCCTATCCGTCATCCCCGTGTTTCCCCGCCTGCTCATACTCGCAATCGGTCTCGTACTCCCGCTCGCAGCCTACCCATCGGCGTCGACCCCTAATCCAGGCCTCAAGTACTATTACCCCGCACCGGACGCACCACAGGTCGATGTGGAGGCCGACATCATCGTGTATGGCGGAACTTCGGGTGGTGTGGTTGCGGCCGTGCAAGCGGTCCGGCAGGGAAATTCAGTCGCGCTGGTTGTCTTTGGCCGACACGTCGGTGGGATGACTTCCGGAGGTCTTACCCACACCGATGGCGTAAACGCCGAGGTGCAAGGGGGCATTACCCGCGAGTTTTTTGATGTCGTTGGAGACAGCGGGTTTCTCCCGTCGGAAGCCGAGGCGACGTTTGAATCGATGCTCAGTGATCCGGTTCCCGCCGCCGAATGGGATGAGCCGATTCCCACGTATTTTGAGCAGAGACTCGATCACGTCGAAAAGGTGGGAACCCGAATCGTGGCCATCCACATGGAAAACGGCAGCATCTTTCGGGGAAGGATGTTCCTTGATTGTACCTACGAAGGCGATCTCATGGCGATGGCCGGAGTCCCCTATACCTATGGCCGGGAATCCCAAGCGCAATATGGCGAATCTCTCGCCGGCCGCCGGGCTTCCGTACCATTGGGTGAAATCGACGCCTACAATATCCCCGGCGATCCGGAGAGCGGCTTGATCGACAACCTTATCGAAGGCGAAACCGAGGGCGAGGTCGGCCAGGCCGACGAGCACGTCCAAGCCTACAACTTCCGGATGTTCACGACCTGGACAAACAAGCAACCGATCTTCAAACCCGATGGATACGACGCCGCCAACTTTGAGATCCTTTATCGGTTTCACAAAAACGGAGGGGATGCATCCGTTCGCCGTATTGCCAATGACGTCAACAACCATCACCTCTTCGACCGCGGAGTCGCCACCGACCACATCGGAGGAAATCGCTGGCCCGACGGAGAAGGCGGTTTCATCCCGTGGTGGGAAGCCGACTACGCCACCCGCGAGCTCATTTACCAGAGCCATGTCAATTGGCAGTTGGGGATGCTCTGGTATGTAAAGACCGATCCGGCCTACGCCGCCCTTACCTCCGATCCTTCCGTTTCCCCCAGCCAGCAAGACGCCATCCAGGAAGCCATCGATCGCGTCAACGCCTTTGGATTTCCCATCGGGGAACACCCGGAAACCCAGGGCTGGCCCCACGAACTCTATGTCCGGGAGGCCCGACGTATGGTCTCCGACCACGTAACGACGCAGGACCACTACGACGGCAACACTCCCGTTCCGGACCCTGTCGGTCTGGCCAACTACCGAGCGGACGCCCATCACAGCCGTCGCTTTGTCGGTGCCGACGGTACGGTCCGAGTCGAGGGAGACACGGGTGGCCACGACCACATCCCGTGGGGCATCCCCTACCGCGCCCTCGTTCCCCCGGCCGACAATACGACCAATCTCCTCGTTCCGTGGAGCATCTCCGCCAGTCATGTCGCTTTTTGCTCAATGCGAATGGAACCGTGCTTCATGGTCCTTTCGCAATCCGCTTCAACGGCTGCGGGCCTGGCCATCGATCAGAAGATTTCCGTTCAGGAGGTAGATTATGCGGAATTGCGAATGCGACTCATCGCCGACCGTCAAATTCTGGGCGCAGATACAGTCGTCCACGAAACGGAAGTGATCGTCGACAACGCGGATACGGATCATCTCCGTCTCATTGGAAACTGGCTGACCAGTTCCAGCGCCCCGGGAGCCTACAACACCCGCTACCTTCATGATAACAACACCAGGTCCGGCAAGAGCGCAACCTTCTCGCCCCTCTTGACCGATAGCGGCCTCTACGAGGTCTATCTTCAGTGGGCGGCCTTCGACAATCGCGCCAGCAACGCCTTGGTCACCGTAAATCACGCGCACGGAACGGACGACATGCGCATCAATCAACAGGTGGATGGAGGTCAATGGAACTGGCTCGGCACTTGGAACTTCGACGCGGGAACGTCCGACGCCCTGACTCTCAGCAATGAAGGCGCAGACGGATACGTCATCGCTGATGCCGTACGCTTCGTCTATTCCGAAGACACACACCCAACCACGGTCCAAATATTCTCCTCCCATCCCTATGCGGATGAACTCAGGGGCACACCCGCACGTCTGCAAATCCTCCGGGAAAGCGAATCCTACGCCTCCCCTCTCACCGTGGAGATCCAAGCGAACGGAACCGCCGTTTCCGGAACCCACTATGATCCCCTTCCGGCAAGCGTCACCATTCCCACAGGGGAACGGGCCATCGATCTCTGGATTTTCCCGATCCGCGACGACCTTCCCCAAGGTTCGCGGACAGGGGCGGTCCACTTGGTCGCCACGCCGGAATACACATTGGGGAATGCCTCTACCGCAGATTTCACCGTATTGGACAAACCGGAAGACGATTGGCGCTATCGCCATTTCGCCTCGACCGACGAAGCACAAGCTGCCACCAGCGCCCCCGAGGCCGACCCCGACCACGACGGGAGATCCAACCTCTTCGAGCGTTACTTTGACACGGAACCCCGGTCGGGACACCGCCATGAGCAGAACGAACCCCGCCTTACCCTGCAGTGGATCGAAGGGGTTCGTTGGGCTGGCCTGACTTGGAATCGCAGTGGCGACGCCAAAGACCTTCAGGCCGTGGTGGAGTACAGCACAAGTCTTGGCAACGGAGACTGGACACCGCTCGATACGCCAATCGAAACTCTCGACTGGGACCCAAATTCTGGCGACCGGATCCTGCGGCAACGCATGAGCGCTGCGAACAAGCAATTCCTATTCTTCCGTCTACGCGTGGAATAATCCCAGTCCCAGGAGGGCCGTGCTCCCGTCGCTGCCGGGCCGTCTGATTCAAACCGCCGCCCGAATCCCGGAACCCAGCACAGATTGTCAAACAACCCGAAAGGAGGGAGCAGGATGCTCCCACTACCTTTGTCCCCTCCTTCGAATCAAAGTAGTGGGAGCTTCCAACTCCCGCACCCTGCCCCTCGGCAATCATCCGTCGAGCAGCCGCCTGATTCGAACCGCCGCCCGAATCCCAGAACCGAGCACAGATTGCCGACCAACCCGAAAGGAGGGAGCAGGATGCTCCCACTACCTTTGTCCCCACCTTAGAATCAAAGTAGTGGGAGCTTCCAGCTCCCGCACCCTGCCCCTCGGCAATTATCCGTCGAGCAGCCGCCTGATTCGAACCGCCGCCCGAATCCCGGCAACCCAGCACAGACTGCCAACCAACCCGAAAGGAGGGAGCAGGATGCTCCCACTACCTTTGTCCCAACCGTCGAATCAAAGTAGTGGGAGCTTCCAGCTCCCGCACCCTGCCCCTCGGCAATCATTCGACGAATCCGTATCCCGGACCGAACGTCACGCTCGTCCACATCCGCGAAAATCCAAAGACTGCAAAAGTGAAAGATAAATCGTTATACTTTTCAAAAAAGACGAATCTCTTTCCGCCCCCGAAGGAAACTTCCTTCTCAGATTTCCATCAATTCGGATCCAAAATACCCATTCCGGATCAATGCACCGTGTGCATTAATCGCTCTCAAATTGAAATCGACCCCCACCGGTCTCTTCTCACAATGGAGAACTATATCGTTATATCCCCGCTCAATTCGTTCCTCTGACGACCTTTCCAGGAACCCCGAGAATAGCCTTCAGAGGGCGAGGTTTTCGAAATCTCCATGCTGACACCCCGCTTCAAAATATTCCTTTCCGCACTGGCGGCTTTTCTGGTCCTGACGGCCGGTCCGCTGAGAGCGAGCAACATCGCGAAAGTCTCCGCGGTGGATGGCGGCATGCCATACCTCCTCCACCTCCCCGAAATCTACGAAGACGAACCCGCCCGAGAATTCCCCACGATCATCTACCTTCACGGTTTCGGGGAGCGCTGTGCCGACTCCTCTTACGGCACGACCAGCGAGCTTTATCGACTGAGGAATGCTCGGAACACCCCGACTCACCACGTTGAAAATGGAAACCCGCTGAAGTTCACCGTCAACGACCAGGATGAGTACTTCATCCTGATTTCCCCCCAGGTCCGCAGATCCCGCGGCGACTGGAAAGCGGAAGACGTGATCGCCCTCCTCGACGAAGTCGCCGCCGAGTATCGGATCGACCCGGATCGCGTTTACCTAACCGGATTCAGCTTTGGCGGCCAGGGCACCTGGAATGTCTTAACCGGAGATGCCAATACCCCTAACCGCTTCGCTGCGGCCGCGGTCGTAGCTGGCCGCTCGGTAGTGACCAATCAACACGGCAAAATCGCCGAGGACAACGTAGCTGTCTGGTCGATGAGCGGCTTGGATGACGGCACTGAGCACACCCCCGAAAAAGTTCTCACCGCCAACAACGCTCTGCGGATCCACCTACCGGAAGCCGAAC
Organism: Puniceicoccus vermicola; assembly: GCF_014230055.1. Taxonomy (NCBI): domain Bacteria; kingdom Pseudomonadati; phylum Verrucomicrobiota; class Opitutia; order Puniceicoccales; family Puniceicoccaceae; genus Puniceicoccus; species Puniceicoccus vermicola. The sequence continues at coordinate 22,387 of NZ_JACHVA010000018.1, forward strand.
ATCGGGTGACGATGTATCCCGGCTATGCCCATCAATCTTACAAACAATATAACCTCGGACACTATTACCACAATCCCAACTTGTACGAATGGTTCCTGAGCAAAACCCGACAGGTCCCCGGCAAACCTGAACGGGTGAACCTCAGCGACCGAACCGAGACCATTGCCACAGCCGGTGACGAAGAATCGGGTCAACCTTCCGAGCGCGTAAAGAGATACTCCAACTCCTACTGGGCTTCAAGCACCTCCAATTATGACGACAAATGGGTGCAACTCGATCTCGGTGATGTCTTCTCCGTAGACCAGGTCTTTCTTCGTTTCTCTTGGTCGACCAGCGCCGCGATCGAACCTGTCGCGCCCAAGGGGCGAATCACCTCGATCGAAGCCTCCCCCACCGCCGGCCGCATACGCGTTTACGCCCCCTTCCACAACCGGCGGGCGAAAAACGGACAGATCCCGGCTCACCAAATTTACCTGAAAGATACCCACGGAAACGACGGCGGTCCTTACACCATCCTCAATGATCGGGACTACAATAAGGAAACCGGATGGTTTGAGGTCGAAGGCGACTTTTCCGGCGACAGCACGGGCACTTGGTACACGCTCAACGAAACCGTCGCCGCTTATCAGTTACAAGGCAGCCTCGACGGCAGCGAATGGTTCTCCCTTGCCGAAGAGGACGAAAACTACGAATTCAGCCGCCAGCACAAATTCGACCCCACCCTCCTCCGCTTCGTCCGCCTCAAGATCACCGACCCGAATCGCACCGACTTGCCGGAATACGAGCATCGCGCAAAAGTCTATGAAATGGCGGTTCTGGAAAGCTATGCCCCTCCCGAAGTTCCGGTGGCCCCCACAGAGGTAAACATCTCCGATGTGACATCAGGCAGCCTCACCCTATCTTGGAGCGGGGCGACCGGGATGATTGACGAATATTTTCTCTACTGGAGTACGGAATACGAGCAACCTCCAGCCCCGCAGGCCCGCATTAGCGGCACTCAGAACAACTTCAAGGTCGAGAATCTCGCGCCAGAGACCGAATACTTCTTCTGGATCACTGCCTCGAACGCCGGGGGGCAGTCGGACGCCATCACCGCCTCGCAGACGACGGATATTCTCGTTCCCCCACTCGCTCCTACTCTCTTCACCGCCAACGGACCTACGGCAACCAGCCTCTCCCTGAGCTGGCAAGACAACGCTGACAACGAGAGCGCTTACCACCTTTACTCGAGCACCTCCGATCAGAAACCCTCCAGCCCCAATTTCATTTTGGATCCGGATACCCGTGGGATTCTCGTCGAAAATCTCACCCCGAACACGAGATACTATTTCTGGCTGGCAGCTTCCAACGCTGCGGGACAGTCCCCAAGCGCTTCGGTAACCGAAACGACGAGCGACTTTGAAGGCAGCCTGGCAAACAACCTTCTTTCCCGCTGGAAATTCGATTCGGGCAACGAAACGACAGCCTTCGACTCAACGGGCTTCAACGACGCCGCTTTCGGGGGAGATGCAAGTCCTACCGATGAATCGGTCGCCGGTCGCGCGATCCATTTCGACGGCAACGACGACTGGACTGCAGCGCCCCACAAAGACGCCTACAGCAGCGATGCTCTCAGTGTATCCCTGTGGGTCCGCCCCTCGATCGCCGATTCCCAACCGCGCGGATTGATCTCGAAACGCCAAGGTTTGAGCGCAAACCAGCGCTGCTTCAGCATTTTCTCCCACACCAATTCGAACCTGAACCTCGACATCGGGAGCCAGCGTTTCACCACCGACTACTCCCTGAACGAAGTAGACGTCTGGAAACACCTCGTCATGACATTTGATGGTTCGGCATCGACCGACAATCTCAAACTCTACAGCGACGGTATTGAGGTCGCATCCACCACCATCAGCATCAACACGATTCCGGTCCTCGACTGTCCGGTCACGATCGGCATTCTGAACACGGGCTACGGCACCGGGTTTGCCGGAGAGATCGATGAAGTCCGCCTTTACGACCGCGTGCTCGCTCCGAGTGAAATCCAGGCGCTCTATGAGACCGAGCCGTTGACCGGGAATTCCCCGGTCCCGAACTACAGTGAATGGGTGGACCAACATCTCGGAGATCTACCCGACACGGATCGAGATCCCTCGGCGGATCCGGATCATGATGGGATCCCCAACCTTCTCGAATTCGCCCAGGGCAGCCCACCGAACCAATCCGGCTCCGGCAATCTTCCCGACTGCGCGATGGCGACCGAAAACAATGAGCATTATTTCGAGTTCAGCTATCGACGCAGGCAAGGAGGTACGGGCAATGCCGAGAGCGGTTACACGGTCGGCGATTTACGCTACACCGTGGAAATGAGTCCCGACCTTTCCCCCGACAGTTGGGTCACCGGATCGGACTATCTCGAAACCATTCCTCCCGCCATCGACCATGGCGACCATTTTGAAACCGTAACCGTGCGCGCGAAGCAAAGCGTTGAGACCACCTCAACGATCTTCTTCCGGCTACAGGTCGAAGAACTGAATCAATAAGAACTCCGAGCGATTGAAATGAAGAGCAAAAATTCACCACTCCAGCAACTCTCAAGCTCCTTCCTGGCCTGCGTATTCATGCTAGGAGGACTGGCGACAAGCTTAGCCGCACAGAGCAGCAGCAAGGCCATCACCCAATTCTCGCCGCAAGACTGGAAGACCAGCGCCGACAACCGGGCTCCCGCCGACTACAATCCTCTCGAAGACTACGGCATGGAAGTCGAAATCGATTACTCGGGCAAAGGGTTCGAATACCACCGTATCGAAGCGAAGAACCCGATCGCGATTCCGGGAAAATTGAAGTCCGTGGATGTTCTCGTCAACATGAGCAACCCGGGGGCAGGATCCAAACTTACCCTCGTGGACGCATATGGAGAATGGCACAATATCGACTTCCCGAAGTTTACCTCCGAAAGCTGGGAGACCGTCACCATTCCCGTGCCGGAAGACATCCCTCAGCCGGTGCAACTCCAGGGCTTCATGTTCCACAACTGGGGAACCCGGATGCAAAAGACGGACGTCCGGGTCGGACTCCGGGGCTTGGCGGTGGAAACCGACCTCTCGCGCGTCAATCCGGTTACCGGGGTCTACTTGGATTGGAAGCCGGACCCCTCGGGAAAAGGCAGCAACACCGAAGCTCCCGAAACACCCCTCTTTGCCGCAAACTTCAGTTCTACGGCTCCGGGACATTTCTTTGCCGGAACCGATGCCGAGCTGATTCTCAACATCCGCAACTGGCGGCCGCAACCCGCACAGGTCAAAGCCACGGTCACCGTGACCGACCCGAAAGGAACGACTATCTTTTCCGAAACGATCCAGCAAACCGTGGACTCCTTCGAGCAATTCAAATGGACGCCACCGGTCGAGCAGTATGGCCCTCACCGCGCGGAAGTGTTGATCGAGAACAAGGGATTCGAGCCCGCCGAGGCCTATCTGATTTTTGCGGAAGGCCCGAAGCCGCATGACCTGACGGATGCGGACAAGATGGCCTCCCCTTACGGCATGAATGTCCATGGAGCACAAGGCCTCTTCATCACCCCTTTCCGCAATGCCGGCATCGTTTGGTATCGCGACTACGCCTTCGACTTTCAATGGCTCAAAAAGGCGAAGAAGAACAATCGCAACTTTAGCGGTTGGCCCGGCTATCCGGGGATCGTCCAGATTTATGAAGACGAAGGGGCAAAGGTCTTGCCGGTCCTGGCTCACTCGATTCCGAAACCGGAAATCGTCGACGGCGAGGTCGAGGGAAACATCCCGGCCGACCGGGAATGGGTGGCCCACCTGGCCGAGGTCTTCAACGGCTTCCCTCAATACAAATACTGGGAGCTGGATAATGAATACGCACTCGATCCCGAAGTTCGCGAAGCGGAAGCCAAGCTCGATTGGGCACACTATGAGAGCTACCATGAAGTATTCGGCCAAGCCGTTCATTTCCTCGGATTCGGAGAATTGAAAGCCGTCGAAAACGGTCGCTCGGGCATTCGCCCGGATCTGGTCGAAAAGGCGATCCGAAACGGATCTTTCGCGGACATTGATGTGGTCAACGTCCATCACTATCCGGGGGTGGACGCTCCGGAAATCAATGTGAAGAATTTCAACACCGGCGGCCTCGGCCGCGAGTCCGGTCTCTTCTTCGACAAACTGCACGATCTCGTAAAGGTCGCCGATTCCGATGGAAAAGACCGCGAGGTGTTCATCACCGAATTTGGCTGGGACACCGCAGCCGGGCAAGTCGTCACCGAAGAGCAACAAGCCGCCTACGCCCCCCGGGCCTACATGATGTTTGCCGCAGCCGGAATCGATAAATCTTTCTGGTTCTGGCATTTCGACTCTCCGACTCCGATGAAGTTCTTCGACGCCTGCGGTCTGATGACTGCGCGCCGTGAGCCCAAGCCCTCCCTCTGCACGATGGCCGGGCTGACGCACCTGCTTCCCAATCTCGACTACGTCGGAAGTTTCAACGTCGGACCCGGGACGCAGGGTTACGTCTTCCGGGAAGACGGAGAATACATTGCCGCCGTCTGGAGAATCGCCAAAGGTGAAAAACCGATTGAGGTCGACTTTGGATCCGGCCCGCAAGTCTACGATGCCTTTGCCAATCCGCTTGATGGAACGAAGGCGGTCCTCGACATCGCTCCAGTCTATGCCGTCGGCTTGCAACCGGATTCGAATCTCATGCGCCGGGCCACCTATTCGCTGGAGTCCCCTCTCTTTATGGCCACCGTCGCCAACGAGAATTCGGACATCATCGTGCGGATCCACAATACGAGCGACCGGGCCAAGAAGGTTACCCTCACGCCCGTCCTCCCCGATGGATGGACTCCTCAGCAGGACACCTTCACCTATAACGCATCCCCGGGAAGTGATGGCACGGTCACGATCCCCTTCCACGCTGCCGCCGATGCGAAAGCCGGGATTGAACCCCTCCGTGTCGATGTGGCGGAAAACGGCCAAGCCCTCACCTCTCTCTACCTGCGGGCAAACGTTCTCGAGCCTTATTTGATGACGGTCGGCGGCATGCCGAACCAGCAGGGGGAGGTCGAGGTCATGGCAAATGTCGTCAACCAAACCAACTCGGTGAAAAGTCCGACGATATCGATGGCGCTCCCCAGTGGATGGCACGCAATCACTCCGAACAGCACGATTGAGAACTTGCAACCTCTGGAAGATCGCGAGGTCGCACTGAAGTTCGAGTGGAAGACCGATACGGAGTGGGACCGCGTTCCTGAAGTCACCCTCAAAGATAAAGACTTCGAGATCACGCGATCCATCATTCCTCCCTTCATGGCAATCCACAAGATCGAGGACTCCGGATGGTTCCACGGCGATTCCGCAAAATGGCCGGAAGCGAACAAGTTGTCCGAGTGGATTGTCGGATCCAGCTACGGGGATCCGCTCACCGACATCTGGATGGGCTGGAGCGAGCGAGGCCTTTGGGTCGCAGTCGACGTTGAAGGATCGAAAGTCCAAGTGACGGGACCCCGCTCCTTCTGGCAGGCCGACTCCCTCGAGCTATTCATCGACTCGCAGAACGACAAATCGGCGAAAACCTTCGGACCGGGCGACCATCAGTTCTGGGCGGTCGCACAACCCGATGAAAATCGAGTCTACCTCGGCCAGTGGAAACGCAACGATGAGATCAACGAGATTCGCTACGACATTCCGCTCACCGAATCCGCAGCCAGCGTCACAGAGAACGGCTACACGATGGAATTCGTGATCCCGTGGGAGGAGATCCGCGGATTCGAGATCCAATCCGGCGCCTTCATGGGCCTCAACTTCAACCTGAACGTAAAAGGCACCGAAGGTCCGCGCGAAGTCTACTGGCCGCGACTGAAAAATAAGAAAACCATCGGGATCCCGGCCTCTTGGGGAACGATTGAACTCGCCGAGTAGAAGTTGAACCCGGAACTTCCCGGATCACCGTGTCCCTCCCAAAAAGCAGAGGGACGCGGCAAGATCCGCACCGCACTCCAATTTCCCCCTTTTCACCGCAAAAGTTATAGCACAACGAGAAACCGCCAAGCCCTCTTTTTAGAGTGATTTAACAAAGAAATCGACGGCATTTCGTTGACGAATCACCGACCATTACTTAAACGTTATAGTATTCCCTCGATGCGATCCCTTAATCCCATTCTCTTGGCATCTCGCACATCCTCGGTTTACTGGAATTCAAACCTACGGTTACGCTTATGATTACCCCCAATCAATCGACGACAGGGCGCAGATCACGCACCCCGAATCATGGATTTGCCCTGATCATCGCCCTCTCCCTCATGGCGTTGATTTTTCTCCTTCTCCTGAGTCTCGCCGTCCCCACTCGAATCGGCATGGAGAACCTTTCCCAAGCCCAAACTCGCAATGAGGCCCGTCAAAATGCTCTCTGCGGCCTGACCATTGCGCTCGGCAACCTCCAAAAACAACTGGGCGTGGACCAGCGCACCAGTGGGTCGCCCCTTTTTCTCGACGATAGCCTTGCGGCGACCGCAGCGCCCTACCACTGGACCGGGATCTGGGATACCAAAGAATTGAACGCAGACGGAAGCAACAACCCGACCTACGGAGAAAATCTCGGCTGGCTGGTTTCTGGCTATGATGCTCCCAATTTTGCGGACGCAATCCCTACGGTCGCCAATCTACTCAATCCCGATGGAACTCCGATCGATCCGAACTCCACGGCAGTTCTCGTCGGTCAGGGCTCGGCTAACTCGATCAATGACTTTGTCGCAGCCCCCAAAGTAACGATTGGAAATACCGGCGAATACGCTTACTGGGTGGGTGACGAAGGGCGTAAGGCGATGACCACCCTATCCGGTCGAGCCGAAAGGGGAGAAAATCCCTATCCGGGAAATTCCCCCAACGTCAGAACGCGTAGCTTGTTATCCGCTCCCGCCCACAACGGAGTCAACGTACTAACCGGCCTCGAAACTCTCCAACCGGGAAACGACCCAGCACTCGCCAACGATGTTTGGAAATCCCGAAGCTCTGACGAAATGATCCTTGCCGGGATCCGCTTGAATAACGACGATCTGTGGGAGGAACCTTTTCAAGATTTCTATCACGATATTTCCTTCAATTCCCACACTCTCCAAACCAACACCCGAGACGGCGGCCTGAAGAAAGATCTTAGCCTTCTCTTCGAGCTCAGCGATGCTGATTTTGCCCGGACTCCTTACTCCGGGAATTCTACCGATCCAGCTTTCTCGGACTGGATTTCGACTCCTCCCACCGATGGAGCCTCCTATATCGATCCGGTAACGAACGACCAAGTAAGCTATCTCTTCAAAGAGGAAGCCTTGCGCTACGGAGCCAACTCAGGCGCATACGTGCGAGGCCCCACATGGGATTACCTTCGTAATTTCTATCGGCTCTACAAAGATATCGAAGACAACGATACAAGTCCCTCCATTCCCATGCGCCCCTTTCGCCCAAGTGCCCTAGACTTTTCGACAGAAGGTGGAGACCGAGGATACATGTGGACGATGGAAGCCGACGGAGGAGGCGATTTTGAAACCACCGGTGAAGCAGATACTTTTGTCAGCACGGTTGTTCAACCCAAAGGATACAACCATCAAGACCCGGTCACACGCCTGACCCGCCCCAGCGTCATCCCTCTCGTCAACCGGATTATCTACGTTTTCTCCCTCTATGAGGATCAGAGCGTCGATAAGTATCGCTATGTTCCAGAAGGCCAATTCAATAAAGACGGAGACGCAGCGAAAGAAGGAGGTGAGTTCGAGAAAACAGGAGGAACGACCGATGCGATTTCGTTAGTTCTGGAACCAGTCGTCATCCTCTGGAACCCTTACAACGTAGCCGTTGAATTCAACGGAGGAATCAGAATCGAAAACCAATCCAACTTTGGTTTCTTGTTTTCTCTGGCTCCTCCCGATATCGCCGCCAACGGTAAACGACTCCCCTTCGAGAAAGAGAATCTCGACCGAGTGCAGATGGCTGGACAGCTCTCCGCGTTCGCCAACATCGGAGGAGGCAATCTCACTAATCTTCAGTTTATTTTAGGACGCGATGAAACGATCCGCATGGAACCAGGGGAAGTGCTCTACTTTTCGGATCCAAATTCTTCCCCGACTCCCTGGGCTAGCCTACCTAGATCTCCAAAAGAAACCTATACTCTCCCGACAATACTTCTCGAAAGAGGATTTAATAAGGCCGGAGGAGTCATCCTCGGAAGAAGAACGGAAACAACAAACAATTGGAAAACTGAAGGTCTGATTCATCAAATCCCAGCGGACTCCACAGATCCCTTTCAGCTCGATTTCTACCCTTGGGGCGGATTCTCTTTGGCAAATGGGGGGACAAACCGAAGAGACGCGAAAGAAACAAAAATAGAAACGACCATTTCTTATATTCCAGAATCTGGACTTCCAACCTACGGGCATATCACCAATACCGACACCCCGATTCAAAGAAATTACCTCAAACTTCGCGGACCCAAAGAAAGCGGAAACATCGCTCCGATCCGCAATTGGCTGTACGGTCAATCTGGAACTGCCGGTCCATTTCCGCTCCTCATTTACCCTGAAGAAATCGGTTCGAATCCAAATCGAAAATTACCTTTTCTTTCTTACGGCGTTTATCAAAACCCAATTCTACCTGACTTAAACGTAGTCGACTCCCCCACCGAGTTCATCGGTTCCATGTCCCCGTTTGCCGTCCACGTTGATAGCCAATTCTCGCACGGAATCAAAACTCCACCATACACGGCTCAGATGGCCCCGATGTCGAACTATTCCAGCTTCGACAACCTCGGCGACCAAGGATTCTTCGGCAACGGTTACTCGGCGGGATCTGAGAATCACGTAACAGTCTCCGAAATTCCTACTTATCCTTTGCAATCTCTCGCATCTCTACAGCATGCGAACGTCAGCCCCACTGCTTACATGCCAGGCCAGGCAATCGGGAATTCCTGGGCAAGCGGTTCGTTCGGTCTCGACGAAACCATGACCAGCGCCCTGCCACAGCCACGATACACGATTTACGACATTTCCTATTTCTCCAACCAGGCTCTCTTCGACGACTATTTCTTTTCGTCATTAACCCCTGAGATGGATCTTGAAGGCGACACGACACAAATCCTCGACCTTACGACGACCTTGGAAAATCTCGTCGATGACGCCAATAGCAACAACCATACCTTGAGACTGAACAACGAGCGATTTTCATACATCGACGATTCTCCCGGAATCGCTACCTCTTTGGTCGGTGATCTAGACGCGGTCGATGGTTTCTCCAAGACCGCCAAATATTTTGGCCTCGAAGGGGGCTTCAACGTAAACAGTCTATCCGTCGATGCTTGGGATGCGTTCCTGGCCTCTACGCAAGGAATAGACTACACTTACAATGATCCTGGGAGAGGCTATAGCACCGAGAACAATACCGAAACGATATTTCCTCGCACCACCCTGCCCAACGGAACGGATAGGGATTCCTGGCGGGGCCCCCGAGCCCTGTCGAATGCGGAACGGCGCTCCCTCGCCTCCGCTATTGTCAATGAGATTCGCGAGAGGGGTCCGTTCTTAAGTGTTTCGGATTTCGTCAACAGAGAGATATCGACGAATGACAACGCGAAAAAAGGCGCGATCCAAGATGCAATCGATTGCACCAGCCTGAATAATACGATTGATTCTGAAAAAGCCTATACCGATGTGGAAAGCTATTTTCAAACCGGTAACATAACCGCAGAGACGAAGGTTGGAATTCCCGAGTACCTGACTCAAGCCGACGTGCTGACTCCGATCGCTCCTTACCTCAGCGCACGCTCCGACACCTTCGTCGTTCGCTCTTACGGCAATTCAACGAACCCGATCACGGGTATTGTCGACTCGGAGGCAGTCATTGAGGCGGTCGTTCAAAGAATTCCCGACTATGTTAACCAGAACAACGATGCGGCCGAGACCCAGATCCCGAACCTCTCGAATCCAACGAACATCAATTTCGGGCGGCAATTTGTGGTCGTTTCTGCGCGTTGGCTCGAAAAAGACGAAATTTAACCATGATGCGAATTATAACCTTATCGATCTTCATCTTCGTATTTGCACACGGCCTTCACAGCCAGACGAGTTCAAGTGAAATCAACTTCAAATTTCGGGCGCTCGCCTTGAACTACCCTCTCAACCGGGGAGTTTACCTCCAACCGGAAGACGGAGAACTGTACCGAATTTTCTCCAACGCCTCCACCGATTGGATTGAATACCGGGGTCCGAATCCGATTCAATTTTACACCGCGAACCCCAAAGCTCCCGGTGGCCGCACAGTCATCGGTTCTTTTGACGCGACAAAAGCACCACCAGACCCCCTATTGCTCTTTTCAAAATCCGATGCAAATTCGACTTCTTACCGGATCGACGCCATCGACAATAGCGTAGATTCAGCAGGCCCCGGCAGTTATCGAATCTTCAATTTTACCGAAAAAACAATTGCCGGGAAAATTGACGATCAGAAGTTCCTTCTGAAACCTAGAGCCTCAGCCTTTGCACAAGTCAAAGAACAGAAGGACTTCGAAGTCACGGTCCAACTAATCGAAAGCGTCGACTCAAAACCCAAACGCCTCTACGCCTCCAGCTGGACTTTCTCGGAAAACTTCCGCTATCTCGTCTTCATTCTCCCCAGCGACGACCGCACCCGGGGCAATATTCAAATCCGTCTCATCTCTGACCTGATCCGCAGCGACGGATAGTCACGAGAAGCCAATGATTGGCATTGAACCCATCCTCCAAATCTCTCATCCCTTCTTGCTATAACGTTATTCTCATGAAATTGATCCAAAAAACACTCTGCCTGATGGGGCTTCTGCTCATCAGCCACACCGCCCTGCAGGCGGAACTCCAGCTCTCGATTTCACCAGATCGTTCGTCAGATCCCAACCAACCCATCTCCCGCGATCTGACGATCGTCAACGACAGCAGTCAGCCGGCTAAATTGAACATCCAATTCAGCATCCAGCCGGACCCACAATTCAGCGTCCCGAGCCAAGTGGAATCCTCTTCGAGTCCGATCACCCTGCCCTCTACCGGTCCGGTGCTCGACCAGACGAACCTCACCGTCGAAGTCGGCGCAAACGAGACGAAAACCGTCAACCTGCAATCCGAAAAGACTCTGGATGTTGGTTTCTACCTATTAGGGGCCTCCATTCATGAGAAGGGGCAGGACCAATACTATCTGGTCACCGTCCATCAATTGGTTCTCCACGAGGCGTTACCGGAGATCAACGCGGACTCCCGCTTCGGGATGAACGTATCCAATTTAGACTACATCGACATGAACCGTCGTCTAGGTGTCGGTTGGATCCGCTTTGAAAATCTCAAATGGGCCTTCATTAACCTGGGAAAAGATCAGTTCGCCTTTGATGGCAGTGTGGGTCCCTGGCACGTCAAGATGGACGAAACCCTCTCCAGCTACAAAGAGGCAGGCTTTCAAACCGTCGGCTACTTTTTCCAAACGCCTTGGTGGGCATCAAGTGCCCCGAGTGACGTGAAACGCTCCCGCAAACTCGCCTATCCACCGGCCGATTATGCGAATTACGCAGACGCGGTCTTCCAAACGATCGCCCGCTATGGATCCGTCGAGCATCCCGAGTCGGAACTCAAATCGAAAAACAAGAAATCCGGCTTAGGCACCCTCAACATGTTGGAGCTTTGGAACGAGGTAAACCTCAACAACCCGAAATGGGGATTCTGGGTTGGCACGCAGCCGGAATACTTCGAAATGTTCCGTCCGGCAGCGGAAGCGGCCAAGAAAGCGGATCCTGACACCATGATTTCCCACTCCAGCTACGCTGGACTCGGATTGGACCTTGTGGATCAACTACGCACCTATACCTACGAGGATGGCAGCCACCCTCTCGATTATACCGACATCATCAACGTTCACTTCTACACGGGCAAACAACTGCCTGAGCTCGCCGCCCAGGATCCCAATGCTCAGCGCACCGGTAAAAGCATGAAAGGCACCCCTCGGATCGAATCCGACCTTGCGGCGCTGAACATCTGGCGCAATCAGTTCAAGCCTGGGACGGAAATCTGGTTGACCGAAACAGGCTACGACGTAGGCGGCCCGATTGGCGGAACCTTACGAATGCAGGCGGCCAAACTGCCGCGAGCCCTGATGATGTCGATGGCCAATGGTGTGGACAAAATCTTCTGGTATCGTGAGAAAGGTTCCGACCCAAGCATGCATGGCGGCGCTGGATTGCTCGCGAACGACGAGCTCCCGCAACCCTCTTGGTTGACTTTTGCAACTCTGATCCGAGAGCTCCACGGAGCCGACCGGAACGACTGCCTGCAGCTTCCCTATCCGGATGAGAACATCCGCCTCTACCTGTGGAAGACAGACCAAGGCCCCGTTCTCACTGCATGGGCGATCCAGAATGGAGGCACGGTTGACCTGCCCTTGGGTAAAGTCACGCAGACCGATGCCTTCGGCTACAAGTCGGAGGTGACTCTCGATTCGCCTTGGGAGGTCAACGACTTCCCGATCTACCTGAGTGGCATTGAGCTTTCCGGCAGATTGCTCGAGCTCAAAGACCAAGCCGTTCAGTTGAAAACCGCCGAGATGCGAATGATCGAAGCGTCCAAAGACATGAACTACGCACTCCTCGATTTCGGTTCCCAAGATTCACCGGGCCTCTTGCGGGGGCATGGGATCATTCGTCCCTTTGAGACCTACACCTCGGAAGACACCTACGAAGCCGGGGCTCAAAACGGGTTTAGCAAACCAGCCCGTCAGGATGGAACGGTCGGACATCTCGCGCGCTACCCTCTTTTCTCCGACTACACTCGCTTCGATGCGAACACCGAGTTCACTGTAGACCTGGATCCCGGCACCTACGAAGTCGAGGGCCGCGCCAAGCAAGTCAGCAAGGGCGAGCTTCTCCTCCAAATCACCGACGCCAGCGGTAAGACCGAAGGTTACCAGATCGGCAAACCAGAAGGGATCTTACCCAACATCGGAGGCGTTTTCACCGTCAAACAGGGTCCCGTACGCATTCACTGTAATGGCTACATGGACCTAAGCTGGCTCTCCCTGGTCGAAGTCCAGGAATAGAGAGTCTTCTTCTCGAACAACCATCCTATCCGAAGAGCGATCGACTGAGCCTGCCCTACTGGAAGGCTCGGAACGCTCATCCAATTAATTCAACGTCACAGACAATAAGACCATTTCCTATGCTTCAAGTCGCTGAAGAATCTCGTTCCGAAACCGCCCGGAACCCACGCATTCCGGTCAAGCCATGGGGATACTTCAATGTATCCGCCAACGAGTTCGTTTTGGATACCCCTCACACGCCTCGTCCCTGGAAAAACATCCTCTGGAACGAAACATACAATGCTCAGCCGACTCAGCTATCGGGAGGAATTAGCTACAAACGGTACGAGGATGGAACGATTCTTCTCTTGAACTGGTCCGGGCACAAATACTTCTACCTGAAGAATCTGGAAACGGGAGAGACCTTCAGCCCGAGTATCGCGCCGCTGTCGAATAAGGGATTCGAGGCTTACGAGCACACGACGGGACTCTCCTACAGCACCACCAAGATTACCCAGTGCGGCCTCGAAGTCAGCGTGGTGCATTCTGTCGACTCCACCCTGCCCCGCGAGTATTTCGAACTGAGTCTCAAGAACCTGCGCGACACCGCACAGCCATGGCGCTTGGTTTTCTTCTGTGATATCAACTTGCGGTGCGTCGACAATAAGTTCGGGTCGGCAGACCGCTTTGAAGGAGAAGTCCTCTCGGACCACCGCCGCATCATCACCCGCAACCTGTCGGATCCTCGCAATGACCATGCCGCCTTCCTCGAAGCCAGCGTTCCCTTCGACGGCTACGCCTTCGAGACGGAAGACTTCACCGGACTGACTGGCTCGCTCGCTCGCCCCGACGCCGTTTTGGAAGAATGGCCCACTCATTTGAATCCGGTCCAGGCACCAATTCTCGCCGCTCATATCGATTGCACCATTCCGGCCGGAGAGTCCGAAAAGAGCTTCTTCACCCTCGGCCTTCCGGACGCTCAGGGTTATGATCTTTCCACCATGGAACTCACGACTCGTGAACAAATCCAACAATCGAAGGATCAACAAGAGTCACGCTTCACCAGCACCTACGAGTCGCTGAACCTTCAAACTCCGAATACAGAATTCGACCTTTTCGTCAACACCTGGTTCAAACACCAGCTCCACTACTGCGCTTTCTGGAACCGTGGCTGGGAAAAGGGATTCCGTGACAGCAATCAGGATGCGTGGGCCTTTGCCCTGCTCAAGCCAGAGCGATCGAGACAAATGATTCTCGATTGCCTCCCCTACCAGTACGCCGACGGTCGAACGGTTCGCAAGTGGGGACCGGTCGATCGGGATGCCTACAACGACGGAGGCACCTGGTTGATCTTTGCCAGCCACGCCTATCTGGCCGAAACCGGAGACTTCGATCTCCTCCAAATGGAGTCGCCGTTCTTTGAATCCGAGGACCGCGGAACTTGCTACGAACACTTGAGACGCTGCGTCGACTACCTCTGGAACAACCGAGGCGACAAAGGACTCTGCTTAATGCCTTACGGAGACTGGAACGATCGCCTGACCGGACCCGGCAAGGAAGGAAAGGGACAGAGCGTTTGGACTACAATGGCCCTCGCCGAGTCACTCCGCAAAATGGTCGAGATTGCCGAGCAATGTGGGTACCAAGAGGATGCTCTCGAATACAAGACCAAGAGAGAAGAGATCACCGAGACCCTTCGTCGCGAGGCGTGGAACGGCGAGTGGTATTCCCGCGCCTTCAACGATTTTGGGAAGCCCGTGGGCGCTCCGGAAAACAGCGAAGGCTCCATCTACCTCCTGCCGCAAGCTTGGAGCATCATCGCCGGCATCGCCACACCGGATCAGTTCCCGAGCCTGATTGAAGCGGTCGAATCCAAACTGCAGACCACCCATGGATTCCGGCTTCTCACCCCGCCCTACCGCCAGTTCGACCCGAGCATTGGCCACCTCAGTGCGACTCAACCTGGCTATCTTGAGAACGGCGGCAACTACTGCCATGGCACCATGTTCATGACCTATGCATTGAGCCTTGCAGACCAGCGTGAGAAATCCTTGGAGGCACTTATGAGCACGCTGCCGATCAATCCGGACAATCCCCCGTCGATCTCCCGTCAGGAGCCCTACTCGATTACCAATTCCTACGCCGCCCCTGAGTCAGGCAAAATGTCAGGCCGCTCCTATTTTTCTTGGAGAACCGGTGCTGCCGGCTGGGCGCTTCGTTGCGCAGTCGAGGGAATTATGGGTGTCACCGCGACCATGAAGGGCCTAGAGATCGCTGACGCTCTTCCAGTCGCGGATTGGGACAGTGCTTCCGTTGTCCGCCACTATCGGGGACGGAAGGTCCGGATTCAATGGAAGCGGACCGGCACCGCATCCCGGACTCTCAACGGAGTCGAATGCGAAAGCGGTCCCCTGACGACGAAAGATCTTTGGGAAGCGGAGAACCAATTGGAGATCACTTTCTGATCTCATTTTCGGAAGTGATTTCGACTCCCTCCTACCCGAGATCCCCCACTAGCGCCTAGTCGTATCGCGATCTGATAAAAAAACAGACCGAAAGGACCCTCGGTCCTTAAGGCGACTTTGAATTGTCCCGCTTCAAACCATCTTCCATCCCTATTTCATGCATCCATACGAAGATCCAAATCTTTCCACACAAGCCCGTTTAGACGATCTACTCCCTCGCATGACGTTGGAAGAAAAGATCGGCCAGCTCTGCATGATGGCCGGTAATGTGGATGAGGAATGGCTTGTTGAAAAACACGTAGGCACCATGATTAACGTCTACGAGGAAAACTCTTTGCGGTTGCAAAAGAAGCTGGGTGATGGACACCGTCTGCGCATCCCGGTTCTTTTCAGCTTGGACTGCCCGCACGGTCACGGTCTCCTCAGTTCCAAAGGGGCCACGGTCTTCCCCGGGCCCCTCGCGCTATCCTGCTCTTGGAGCGAAGACCATCTCGAAACTGTGGGACGTGTCACCGCCACCGAGATGACCTATACCGGGATCCACTGGTCCTTCGCCCCGGTAGTCGACGTCGTCCGCGATCTCCGCTGGGGCCGAGTCGAAGAAACCTTCGGAGAAGACGGTTTCCTCGTCGGCGAAATGGCCGCGGCCATGATTCGCGGATTCCAAGGGAAAAACCTATCCGATCCGGAAAGCGTCATGAGTTGCCTGAAGCATTTCATCGGCTACTCCCAGACCATCGGCGGACGCGATTCGACGGAAACTCAACTTTCGCAACGGCAACTTCGGCGCGATTTCCTTCCTCCCTACGAACGGGCTTTTGCAGAGGGATGCCCCACGGTCATGGCTGGCTATCAGGCCATCGACGGAACTCCCTGCTCTCTCAATCATTGGTTATTGCGTCATCTCCTTCGCGATGAACTTGGGTTTGAAGGCTTCGTCGTCTCCGACTTCAACAACATCGAGAAAGCGGTCAAACTCCAGAAGGTCTGCGAGGACATGGAGACTGCCTGCGTGGAATCCTTCAAGGCCGGAAACGACATGCCGATGCACACCCGCGAGTTTCCCGAGGCCGTACTCAAAGCCGTGCGAAATGGAACGCTCTCGGAGGAGGCTATTGATATTTCGTGCGCACGAATTCTCAAAATGAAATTCGCGCTGGGCCTCTTTGACGAGAAGCGTTATCCGGACCTCGCAAAACGCGCCACCCATTTCGGGAGTGAAGAGCACATGGAGAAGGCTCTTCAGGTCGCTCGTGACTCCACGGTCCTCCTCAAAAACGAAAATCAAACGCTACCCCTTTCTCCCAAGACCCGGCGGGTCGCCGTCGTCGGTCCAAACGCCAACGATATTTTCGCTCAATTGGGTTGCTGGACCTACAGCTGGATGAAGGATTCGAAGCCCGAATTGCGATTGGAAAATCCCATCCCGGCCGAGGTCACCATCCTCGAGGCGATCCGCGAGCGCGGCGGAGATGCAGTTACGGTCGATCACGTCCAAGGCTGCAACATCGAGGATGATGAGCTCAATGAGATCGAAGCCGCCGTCAAAGCTGCTGAGGACGCAGAGGTCGTCATCGCTGTGGTTGGAGACAACCGCTTCTTCGCCGGCGAACAGGCCGATCGCGCCACCCTCGATCTTCCCGGTCGTCAACAAGAACTCCTCAAAGCCCTCAAAGCTACGGGCAAACCGCTCGTCCTCGTTCTCGTCTGCGCCAAACCACCGTCTCTTCACTGGGCGAGTCAGCACGCAGACGCGATCCTCTGCGCCTGGACTCCCGGCACTAGAGGTGGAGTCGCTATTGCCGAACAGCTTTTCGGGGACCATAGCCCCAGCGGCAAACTCAGCCTCACCTTCGCCGAGTCAGCAAGCCAGCTCCCCGTAAATTACAACCAAACGCGCGGCTGGCATGGCCCCGATCACTACATCGACCTGCCTCCGGAGACAAAAGATCCGCTCTATCCATTCGGATTCGGCCTCAGCTACACCCAATTCTCTTACACCCATCCAGAAGTCGTGAACCCGACTCTGGACACCGATGAAACACTAAAGGTTCGTGTCGACATCACAAATACCGGCAACGTCGCCTGTCGTGAGATCGTCCAACTGTACATCGAAGACAAAGTCGCTTCGGTCGTGCGCCCACCCTACGAGCTGAAGGCCTACCGCCAAGTCTTCCTACAACCCGGCGAAAAAGCGACCGTCGAACTGGAAGTGCCCTACAAATCGCTGGCAATCCTCAACTCGGAAATGCAGTGGGTGGTCGAGCCAGGCGAGTTCATCGCCCATGTCGGAAGCAGCTCCAGAAGCAGCGACCTGACTCCCCTCCCGGTTGAGGTTCGGTAAGAGGATCAATCCCCCTCCGTAGATGCTATGAGCGGATCCGAGGGATCTGCTTTTCTTGGGGCCTCTTCTTTCGGATACTAAACAGGCCCGGGTTAAGAGGACCCGGACCTGAAAAAATGAACCTGAAAGAAAGATTCAAAAAATGAAGTTATACATGGCGCTGGAACTGAGCAATACTAAATGGAAGCTGGCCTTCTCGACGGGAGAGAAGATACGGCTGATCACGATCGAGGCTCGTGATCAGTTGGCCTTTCAATCGGCCCTGAAGGCGACTCGGGACAAGTGGCAGCTAGGCGAAGACATTGAGGTTTTCAGTGTCTACGAAGCGGGCCGGGACGGTTTCTGGATCCACCGCTGGCTGGAGGGGTTGGGGATCAACAACGTCATCGTTGATCCCGCCAGCATTGAGGTGAACCGCCGCAAACGCCGAGCCAAGACTGACCGCCTGGACGCCAAGGCCTTGCTGCGTCAGCTGATTCGCTACCACGGCGGTGAGCATACGCTCTGGTCTGTCGTGCGCGTGCCGAGCGTGGAGCAGGAAGACCTGCGTCGGCGCGAGCGAGAGATCAAGCGACTGAAGAAGGAGATCGGTGCGGGCACAGCCCGGATCAAAAGCCTGCTTGTTTTGCATGGACTTCGCCTCGATTCACTTAGCAAGCTCGATACACGGCTCGATTCGCTGCTCGGTTGGGACAACCGCCCCCTCCCGGAACATATACGCAGCGAGATCGCCCGCGAATACGAACGCGTGGAGTTTGCCCGCACCCAACTCAAGGCTCTGGAACGTGCGCGGACTGCCCGAATCGCAAAGCCCCAAACAAAGGCCGAGCGACAGGCCCACAAGCTCACCCGGCTCAAGGCCGTTGGCGTCATCAGCGCCATGACCTTAAGCGAGGAGTTCTTCAGCTGGCGAGAGTTCCGCAACGTCCGGCAAGTCGGCGCCTGCGCCGGTCTGGATGGCTCCCCCTACGACAGCGGCGACAGCAAGAACGAACAAGGCATCAGTAAAGCCGGCAATGCCAAGGTCCGGGCCCTGATGATCGAGCTGGCCTGGTCGTGGCTGAGGAACCAACCCCAGTCGGATCTGGCCAAATGGTTCGACAACAACTTCGCCAGGGGAAAACGCAGCCGAAGAATCGGCATCGTCGCTCTGGCGCGCAAGCTACTGGTGGCTCTGTGGAAGTACTTGGAAAAAGACGAACTCCCCGCTGGGGCTCTCCTCAAAGAGACTGCCTGAGAACTTTTACCAATCAAACTATCTGAGCTTTATCTGACTTTGGTGGATTGATGGCCCGTTTCGATGCTGGAGATGGTAAATCCCACTCGTTCTTGTAGATTGGCGTCATCATGAAACCGCATATTCAAGCCTGCGATCAGGCGTATTTGGCATCAGGTGACCGGCTAGACCGGCACGGATAGAAGTTGGTCCCGAGGGCTACATAGCCCCGGATACTCAAATGCGGAAACCACTAAGATCAATCGCTCAAAATAAACATAACATTATCGCGATTATGACTTGACCCATAAATCACCATAGAAGCATCGA
>NZ_JACHVA010000019.1 GCF_014230055.1 Puniceicoccus vermicola
TCTCAAGACGCTCCGGCGGAGGGGCACCGCGATGGGCGTAGCTAAAGCTCCGGTCCTACAGAAGTACCACAGGCTGCCAGCCTGTGTCGCAAACGCCGAGCCCCACCGATCATTTTCCGCGAAGGACGCTACACTCTTCCGATTGCGAAACGGCTCTCAAGACGCTCCGGCGGAGAGGCAGCGCGATGGGCGTAGCTAAAGCTCCGTCCCTACTCTGAACCTACGCACGAGAGCTGGAAGCTCTCGCTACTTTGGGCCTGTAAGACCGCGGGAGGGCTGGAAAACCTTTCAAATTTTGGCAGGCCCGCAGGGATTCGAACCCCGACAAGCAGTACCAAAAACTGCTGTGCTACCATTACACCACGGGCCTCCAAAGGGATAAACAAAGTAGTCTTTCCCGCTGGCGTCAAGGCGTCATTCTCGGATATTTTCGAGAAATTATGCCGACGGTAATCACATCGATGCACGTACGGGAAGATTGCCAAACGCAATTCCACGATTTCCAAGTAAAGATCAGTCTCTTGGTTCGGGAACAGCCTGGGTTCTCGGGGCGAGAGGTCATTTGCCCTGTAGCGCCCTATCAAGAAGCCTGGGTGATCCTCTTCCGGTTCGACAACAACGAGAACTTACAAAGCTGGCTCCACCACCCCGAAAGGCTTCGCCTCTTGGAGGAAATCGGCGCAAGCCTGGAAAAACCGATGAGTTTTCAAGTGGTGGCATCCGATCCCAAGAGCCCCCAACCCGCCTCCGCGGTTTTCTCTCATCGGGTCCAACCGGAGAAGGAGGAGCAATTTCACGACTGGAAACGCCGGCTCATCGAAGCCCGCAGCCATTTCCCGGGCTTACTGGATTCCGAAATGTACGAGCCGGTCCCCGGGATCCAAGAGGATTGGATCGACATCGTCCGGTTCGACAGTTCTGAAAACCTCAATGCTTGGTTCAATTCCGCGGAGCGAAAGCAGTTTCTCGAGGAAGCAAAAGAACTCTCGATCGATTCCTCCGCCCATTCCGTCGCCACGGGGCTGGAAAACTGGTTTCACCTTCAAGAAGACGAAGGCCAGTCCACTCCCTCGATCCCTTCTTGGAAACAGGCATCTCTCGTTCTCCTCGCTCTCTTCCCCGTGGCTCTCATCGTTCATCTCATTCTTCGTCCTCTTCCGGCAGAGCTCCCTTGGCCCGCTAAAGTTCTCTTCGGCAATTTCATCGGAGTTGCGGCACTCACCTGGGTGCTCATGCCCCGGATTAGTCAGCTCTTTGCCTTCTGGTGTCGCCCTCCCGCTCAATCAAGGAATTGGCGAGTACACCTATTGGGCGGAATCCTTCTTTACGGAATCATCTTCTCGATACTCGCCCTCGCAATCGGATTGCTGGGGTGAAGACTGGGGAATCGGAGTGAAATGGCCTCTTTGGCGAGCTAGCGGGGATAGAAGAAATTGCGGACTGATGGTCGATCCAGCGCAAATCGAGAGCTGGACTTGTCCTGCGAAGCTGCAAATCGAGAGCTGGAAGCTCTCGCTACTTTGGCTAGAACCCCGTTCTCGCATGACTTTCAGCCATCCTGATTCTCCTGTAAAAGAGTGCCTTTGACGAACAGGAATGACGAGGCCATAGGGCCCGAATGAAGAGAGACGGCTTCTCTCCAAACAAGGAAAGGCGCATTTCCATACCGTGCAGCTTTAGCAAACGGACCTCGTAATAGAGCGGCAAGAGCGAGAAAATCCTCCGGATTTCGGCGGTGAGGCAACGCTATGGGCGCAGCTGAAGCTGCGGCCCTACTCCTACGCAAATCGAGAGCTGGAAGCTCTCGCTACTTTGGCTAGCCCTGTTCTCGCATGACTTTCAGTCATGCTGATTCTACTGTAAAAGAGTAGCTTTGACGAACAGTAATGACGAGGCCATAGGGCCCGAATGAAGAGAGACGGCTTTTCTCAAAACAAGGAAAGGCGCATTTCCGTACCGTGCAGCTTTAGCAAACGGACCTCGTAATAGAGCGGCAAGAGCGAGAAAATCCTCCGGATTTCGGCGGAGAGGCAAACGCTATGGGCGCAGCTGAAGCTGCGGCCCTACTCCTACGCAAATCGAGAGCTGGAAGCTCTCGCTACTTTGGCTCGGACGACTTTTGTCGCCTTTACCCCCTCTTTTTTGGGGCTCTGCTCGCGAAAACTGGCTCAATCCCAGCCGGAAAATCGATCAGTCTTCGGCTGTGACGACTGTGCCAATCGCCTCACCACAGACCGCCCGGCGAATGCTACCCTCTTCCTGCATGGAGAAGACGAGGATGGGCATCTTGTTGTCGAGACAGAGGGAGAAGGCTGTAGAATCCATCACTTTGAGGCGCTTCCGGAGGGCCTCGAGGAAATCGAGTTTCTCATACTTCTTCGCATCCGGATACTTTTTCGGATCCTTATCGTAGACCCCATCCACATTCGTGGCCTTCAAAATCACATCCGCTCCCATTTCACTGGCACGCAGGGCCGCGGTTGTATCCGTCGAGAAATACGGGTTACCGGTCCCGGCAACAAAAATGACGATGCGCCCTTTTTCCAAGTGTCGCTTCGCCCGGCGGAGGATGAAAGGTTCGGCAATCTTCTCTACGGGAATCGCACTCTGAACCCGAACGGGAATCCCCATCTTCTCGATGACATCCATAAAAGCCAAGCCGTTGATCACCGTAGACAACATTCCCATGTAGTCCCCGGTGGTGCGATCCACACCGCGCTTTTCCCCTTTCAGTCCTCGGAAGATGTTTCCCCCGCCGACGACGATCGCAATCTCCACGCCCAGTTCGTGCACCTCTTTGAGCTGCCGAGCGATTGACTCCAGAACCGGAGGATCAAACGGTTCGCCCGTCTCCCGATTCAAGAGAGCTTCTCCGCTCAGTTTGATTACGACGCGTTTATATTTCGGTTCTTGATTTCCCATGTTTTGAAAGCCCACCAAGGGGTTCATTAGCCTATCGAATCTCTCCCGTCAAGAAGCAGCCCCGAGAAGTCTCTTTTTCTCGACGATTATCGAAATGCGGAAAAACAGGAGCGGAAGCGCGATAGCGATTTCGATGCGCCCGGAAAAGCCAGAACTCTGCCCGAACATTCGTAGAAATGGCTATCGCCATTCCTCTCCACTGTAGAGACCGGCCAACAGGAAATTTGGAGCGGAAGCGCGAGAACGATTTCGATGTGTCCGGAGAAGCCAGAACCCTGCCCGACTATTCGTAGAAATGGCTATCGCCATTCCTCTCCACTGTAGAGACCGGACAACAAGAGATTTGGAGCGGAAGCGCGAGAGCGATTTCGATGCGCCCCGGAGAAGCCAGAACCCTGTCCGACTATTCGTAGAAATGGCTATCGCCATTCCTCTCCGGAAGATTTTGGAACGGTCATAGTCCATCCGTTTTCCAAAAATCGTATTTGGCTGACCATTCACATTCCCTCTCATCCCCACTAAAATCTAGGGGGTCTTCAGAAAAATGATAATTTCTTAAATTTTCTTCGATTTCGGGCTTGATCTAGTTCCAAAACCCTCTTGTATTCCCATCTTTTTACCGCGTCCCGTTCGTCTAGCCAGGCCTAGGACACTGGGTTTTCATCCCAGCAACAGGGGTTCGAATCCCCTACGGGACGCCATTTTAAAAAAGACGAAGAAAGTCAGCACCGAAAGGGAGCTGGCTTTTTTTGTGATCGGATTTTTGGGCTCTCATTCGACGCATGGATCCCCCCAAAACCTGGCGATTCCTCTCTGCGAAATTCCGAGAACCTTTCCCCAGGAGGGCGATTGTCGCAATCGCCGCAGTGCGAACCCCATCCATCAAAAGAGGGTCCAGAAAACGTTCGTAGAAATGGCTATCGCCATTCCTCTCCACCGAATAGACTGGCTAACGGGAACTTTGGAGCGGAAGCGCGACAGCGATTTCGATGCGGCCCGTGAAGTCGGTGCTTTGCCCGACCCTTCGTAGAAATGGCTCTCGCCATTCCTCTCCACCGAAGAGACTGGCTAACGGGAACTTCGTAGCGGAAGCGCGACAGCGATTTCGATGCGACCCGTGAAGCCGGTGCTTTGCCCGACCCTTCGTAGAAATGGCTCTCGCCATTCCTCTCCACCGAAGAGACCGGCTAACGGGAACTTTGGAGCGGAAGCGCGACAGCGATTTCGATGCGACCCGTGAAGCCGGTGCTTTGCCCGACCCTTCGTAGAAATGGCTCTCGCCATTCCTCTCCACCGAAGAGACTGGCTAACGGGAACTTTGGAGCGGAAGCGCGACAGCGATTTCGATGCGGCCCGTGAAGCCGGTGCTTTGCCCGACCCTTCGTAGAAATGGCTCTGGCCATTCCTCTCCGTAAGCTCGAGATGGTGATCGCGACTCCGACTAGTCCTGCCCCTGCGGGAGGAGGAAGAGAGTCGATCCGGGATCGACCGAGAACTTTTCCGACCACCAATCCTTGATTTCTCCGGGGGTGACGGCGTCATAAAATGCCTCGGAGGATTCGCCTAGGTCCGTATTCAGACCTTGAACACTCCGCACGGCCAATCGTTGAGCACGCCAACTTGAGCGCTGTCGACTGAGCAATAAGCCGGATCGGCATTGCGCGATACCCGCAGAAAACTCATCCTCTGAAAATCCGCGGACGGCGATCCGCTGGAGAATCTCCTGCAAACGCTCGAGGAGGAAATTGGTCTGGCTCTCTTCACAACCCGAGACAAAGGCAATCAATCCCCGGTCCCGTCCGGCGACCAACCGGGCGGTCGAATAGTAAGCGAGTCCATGACGCTCCCGTATTTCCTCAAAAAGGGGTCCTGAGAGGCCGTTTAGGCAGCTCAGGGCTAGCTGTCTCTCATGAGCCGAGGAATCCCCATATCCGCCGCTGCGCAAGGCGTGAACGACGACGCTCTGCTCGCGGGGATGGCGCACGATTTCCCGGAACGTTTGTAGAGGCTCTTCATCGACCTGCCGCAAAGGCTCCCGACCTCCGGGATCCTGCCCGTCGAGCAAAGACTCCGCCAAGGCCCGCACCGAATCAGGATCGAATTCTCCACTGATTCCCAGTGACCTCGGCGAGCGCTCTCGAAACTGCTCTCCGAAATGCATCAAACTCTCCTCCGTTGCGCTCCTGAGATCTGTCTCCGAACCGAGGGGAGAGAGCCCCAGAGCCTCGGAGCCCAACAATTTCCTCCGCATCTGACGCAGTCCTTCGGAGGAAGGATCATCCCGCTCTTCTTGGATTAGAGCCACACGCGCAGCCGATTCCCGTGCGCACAGGGACTTTTCAAGCTGAAAGCGACCTTCCATCAGAAGCCTAAGGGTCCGCAGGGACTCTCCGAGAACTTCCGGGAGGCAGGAATACCTGAGGCCACAGGCCCCATCTCCACAAAACGCGTGCAATCCACTCCCCCACTCGTCGAACTTGCGGGCGATTTCTTCTTCCGGGAGGATTCCCGCCCCCGACCGCAATATTTCCAGAAAAAGAGCGGTAAAGCCGAAGTTTCCTGCGGCCTCGTGCACCTCCGGTCCGGGAAAGGCCAAAGCCACACTGACCATCCCTGATCCCGGAAGCGGATCGAGCTGGAGAGGTTCGAAGTTCCCGAGGCTCATGCGTTGCCCTCCGGGTGCAGTTGCCCTGCAAAAGCCTGATCCGGCCGCATGTAGCTTTTCAAAAACTGTCGAAGGGCTTCGGCATCCAGGTCTTGCAAGACCGCATGCTCCTCGGCCCAGGAAGGAACCATTCCCAGATTCGCAAACCACTCGCCTCCACGCGAGGCCCAGCCTTCTACTGTTTCCTGCTGCCGAAGTCCTCCAAACCGAAGTCGCGCTTTGCCGCGAGCGAGGTCTTCCTCGGCCCATGGAGCCTCGGCCAAGCGCTCTAATTCTCCGAGCAAAAGAGTCTCGACCTCATCCAGATGCTCATCTTCCGCCAACCAAGAAAAACCCAGCAAGGATGTCGAACCGAGCGAGTACACGTATCCATCGAGAAAATGGGCCAAGCCTTTCTCCACCCGGATGACCCGATTGAGATGACTGCTTTCTCCTCCAGTCAGGACTTCGACCACCCATTCTGCCAATAAGACCTCACGAACGGTTCGGGTGGGGACTTGAAAAAGAGCCATCCCACGGCCGCCTTCCCAATCCCCGCGGAGGTGAAGGCGAACCGGAGCCGGGACCTCCTCGGAGCCCCCGCTTTCGTCGCGACCGTCTCCAGACAGGTTTTCCTCATTCTCCAGCACTGGAACGATCGCACCGGCCCGGCGCATGAGTTCCGGGGTTAAATCACCCGCCATCAAAAGGAAGGACTTGGCCGAACGGTAATTCTGCGCATGAAAGCGGCGCAGGTCCTCAATCGTCAGCTTCCGAAAACGCTCTTCCAATCCGATAACCGGATACTGAAGGAGATCACGCCGGTAGGCGGCCTCCATGACGGCGTCGAAAAGATAGCTGTCGGGATCGTCCCGATACATGGAGATCTCCCTCAAAATCACATCCCTCTCCGGAGCAAAACCCTCCTCAGCCAGAGTCGGACTCCAGACGAAATCAGCGAGAAGGTCGACTCCTTCCGCAGCGTGGGCTGCCGGCAAGTCAATATGATACACCGTCCGGTCGTAGGACGTGTAGGCATTCAAGAAACCGCCCAGCCGTTCCGCTTCGCGATTGATCTCGAGAGCGGTCCTGAGGGCGGTACCCTTGAACACCATATGCTCCAGAAAATGGGCGATACCGGCTCCCGGCCAACGGTCTTCCATACGGCTTCCGGCGCCAATCCAGATCTGCAGGGAAACCACCCCGCACCCCGGGCGATGCATGGAGAGAGAGGGAACGCCGCCCGGCAGAGGCTTGGCCTCCACCCATTCCCGCGCCGGGTTTGACTGCACACTACCGCCGCTCACGGCCTACTCGGAACGAGGAAGAAACGGTTTTTCGAAAGCGTCGGAAAAATCATAGCCATTCTCGAAATCCCGAATGTTGTCTTCATCGGTTTTCCCAAGGACCCCATAGTCGACGAGCTCGAAAACGATGACCCCAAAATCCCGACAGCTCTCGATATTCCAGTGATCGAGGACCGCTTTGGCCATCGGACCAAACTGCTCCAATGCGTAGGCTCGAATGCCGTCCAGCAGCTTCTCACCAGATATGTGCTGGCGGGATTGGATCTCACCCCGCTCTTTCAATTGGGAGAGGGTAAAGTCCAGACCTTGCCGAACGAAAAGATAGGCGTTCGGATGAAACCGCCCATTTTCCGCACAGATCCGATCGACGACTTCACTGAATTCGGGAGACTGCATGAGCCCCTACTCTCAAACCCGCTGTGGAAAATCTCAAATCTGAAATGGTATCGGAACGAATTTATGGGATTCGCGTCCCGCTCCCCATCGGGTCGGTTCAGGGGGGACGCACCAGAGCACGCGCAACGAATAAAGCGACCCCAACGCACGGAAAACGCATTTTCGCAGCCGCTCAGCTTCAGCTGCGCGGCCTAGTGTAGCGGGCCCACAGAAAACGAAAACCACGAGGCCATGGAATTCCGGTCCCGCGGCCACGCAGGCGCAGCTGAAGCTGCGGCCCTACTCCAACGAGAGGTAGATTATATTCCTGCAAAGCCAAAAGGCGAAACCTAGGAATCCTCGCTTCCCTCACGAGAACCGCAATCTCCTGCACCAACGGTGCAAAACCCTTGAGCCCGGGGCAGCGCCCCGGGAAACCTCAACCATCACCGCAATCCCGAGCCCTGAAAGGGCGCAACTCCCAGAGCCTTCCCGAGTGTCATCCCTGCCGCAGCAGGGTAACGCCCTTTCAGGGCTATCCATTGGGGGAAATCCTGAAACCCAGGGCGCTGCCCTGGGCTCTCGGGTGGATGCGCCTTTGGCGCATTGGACTCCGCGAAGCTCGAGGTCCTTATGGAAAGGCCAGGACGTTTTCACCGCCATGGGCGCAGCTGAAGCTGCGGCCCTACTCCAACGAGAGGTAGATATATTCCTGCAGAGCCAAAAGGCGAAACCTGGTAACACTCGCTCTCTCACGAGAACCGCAATCTCCTGCACCAACGGTGCAAAACCCGTGAGCCCGGGGCAGCGCCCCGGGAAACCTCAACCATCACCGCAATCCCGAGCCCTGAAAGGGCGCAACTCCCAGAGCCTTCCCGAGCTTCATACCTGCCGCGGCAGGGTAACGCCCTTTCAGGGCTATCCATTGGGGGGAGATCCCGAGAGCCCAGGGCGATGCCCTGGGCTCTCGGGTGGGTGCACCTTTGACGCGTTGGATTCGGCGACGCCCGAGGTCCTTATGGAAAGGCGAAGACGTTTTCTCCGCCATGGGCGCAGCTGAAGCTGCGGCCCTACTCCGATCCTATGTTCGAGAGCTGGAATTGTGCTGCGAAGCACGGAAGCTCTCACTACTTTGGGTGGGAACTGGTCAAAACTCCGAAAATCCGCTAGAATACCCTCTCATGAGCGATTCATTTTATTTCCGTGATGATCTCCCTCGCCACGACGGGTCTGAGCCCCGTTCTGTTCTCGTCACTGGAGCCTCTGGGCGTATCGGATCGTATTTTGCTCAAACTTGGAAAGATCACTACGATCTTACCTTGATGGTTCTTCCCGGCTCAGACACCTCCTCCATCGAAGGATGCGGAAAGATCGTCGAAGCCAATCTGGAAGATCTCGATCAGCTGAAAGATGCTATTGAGGGGGTCGACTCTGTTCTTCACTTGGCGGGAGATCCCAGTCCCAAAGCGGAATGGGGCAGTCTGCTCTCCAATAACATCAACGGAACCTACAACCTGATTCAAGCGGCGATCGACTGCAAATGCCGCCGTCTTGTCTACGCATCATCCATTCATGCCATCAGTGGTTTCCCCGTCGACCGTCAAGTCCACACGGATGACTCCGTCAATCCCGGCGACCTCTACGGGGTCAGCAAATGCTTTGGAGAGGCCCTCGCTCGCTATGCAGCCGAACAGCACAAGCTGTCCTCCATCGTCGTTCGCATCGGGGCTTGTCTACCCAAGGAGAAAATGACTGAAGAAAAATCGGTCAAATGGATCAATTCGTTCGTCTCCCGCCGCGACATCAGTGAATTGTTCCGCTGCTGCATTGATGACGAACGCCTAGGCTTCGCCATTCTTCACGGCCTCTCCAATAACCTTTTCAATCGGATGGACACGAGCTCTGCCCGGGAACTCGTAGGCTACCATCCGGTCGACGACTTCACCGAGCTACACCCGAAACTCCGGAACATCGATTTTCGGGAAGAAGTTCGCCCTCACAGCGAGACCGGCGGAAAAGAATAGCGGTCGACCGCCGAGCACCTCGAAGGCCCTCCGCCACACGCAAAAAACGTCCCTCAGGGCCAGAGTTCCAAGAGCGGTCCCTCGCCGCCCAACAATGGGTCCTCTTCCGGTTTCGGTGTCTCTCGGATCGCTTCGCGCATGCGTTCCAGATCTTCGGAATCACCCCGATGGAGATCGTAATCCTCCTGGCCCGAAGGATAAGCGCCCACGACGAAGAAATCCGTCGATGAATCCAAGTTCTTGTGCCCGGTGCCCGCGGGCAGGATGACCAAGTCTCCCGCTTTCACCTCGACCACTTTTCCTCCCGGCCCGCCCAAGGCGAGCTTAGCCTGACCGGAAATGACTCCCAATGCCTCATGGGCATTACTGTGGAAATGATGATAGTCAAATACACCCCACCGCCAGCAGCCGCCCCAGCCATTCGAGCCGAATCGCTTTTCCCACTCATCGGCATTCTCAATCCCAGTATTCCGGTATAACAGGACGGGATATTCAGGATGATTTGGGATGCCCTCCGACTCCTCAAAGAGAAAACTCTCGGGAACCCATGAAGCCGAATCGCTCATAAGAAATTCCTAACCGATGATCAGTCTTGCAGGCTCTTGCGGATCTCGTCCCGCTCTTCGCGAAGATCTCCCTCACGGGGATCTTGCCCAGCCCGCTGATACCAATACCCGGCATTCCCATGGTCGCCCTCCTCGCGGTGCAGATTGGCGTGAATCCAAAATGCCGCCGGATCATTGCCCGCCTGCACCAGTTCATGCGCCTCCGTCCAATCGCCGTTGTCGGCGAGAGAAAGAGCTTCGAGCCACTGTTTTGTAGAAGGACCGGATTGTTCGGGAGAAGACATGCGAAAACCCTACCACGAAGTGCTCTGCATCTCAAGCCTCCCCGGAAAACGAGAGGAGGCTTGCCGAAGTTGGGGTTTCTCCCCTAGATGGTGGGGCAATGACCATTGTTCCGTCTGCCTCACCCCGTAATTTCCATCGCCGCGATGCCCGTCGTCGCTCAGGAGGTTTTACTCTCCTCGAAGTGCTCATGGCCATTGCCCTACTGGCTCTGCTCGTCGGGGTGGTTTTGACCAATGTCGAAGGGCTCTTCGGAGGCGGACAAGAGAAGGTCGCCTCGATTTTCGTCAAGGAAACGGCCCGGACGGGTCTGGCAGCCTACCGCCTCGATACGGGAAACTATCCCAATGCGAGCCAAGGCCTGGAGGCCCTCGTCCAGAAGCCATCTGGCGAAGACGACTGGCGCGGTCCCTACCTCGATGACATCCCCGAGGATCCATGGGGGAACCCCTACCAATACCAATTTCCCGGAACCCGTAGTAACAAGGGTTACGATATCTGGTCCTTCGGACCCGACGCGACCAACGGCACTTCCGACGACATCGGAAATTGGTAAGTCGCGCGGGAGGGCAGCGTTTCGTGTCTGCCGGGAGGTTCGCGTGGGGAAGATCGAGCCGGGAGCCTTTTGAGAGGGCTTTTCGGGCCCGGGGATGACGAAGTCATGGTTCCCGAATGAAGAGAGGCGGCTCTTCTCAATTCGAAGAGGCGCATTTCCGGAAAGGGGAGCTTTCGCAAACGCAACCGCGTTACAGAGCGCTCAAACATAAAGCCAGAAACTCCTTTGGATTGCGACTGAGGGGCTAACGCTATGGGCGCAGCTGAAGCTGCGGCCCTACTTCCCGTACCACAGGCTGCCAGCCTGTGTCGCAAACGCGGAGAACCTTCCAGAGATCCCGACCCAACAAGCTAAACTCTTTTGATATCGGGCTTTTCCATGGAGAGTCCCAAAGCGGAGGGGCAAACGCTATGGGCGCAGCTGAAGCTGCGGCCCTACTTCCCGTACCACAGGCTGCCAGCCTGTGTCGCAAACGCTGAGAGCCTTCCAAAGATCCCGACCAAACCGCAAAACTCTTTTGATATCGGACTTTTCCACGGAGAATCCCAAGGCGGTGGGGCAAACGCTATGGGCGCAGCTGAAGCTGCGGCCCTACTTTGATCCTAGGCTCGAGAGCTGGAAGCTCTCGCTACTTTGGGTAGAACCTCCTGCCTGGCTTTGAGCGCGAGGATCTACTTTTAGGACTTCTTTTTCGGCTCCGGTGGAGGGGGCTTGCGCTGCTCGTAGATTTGCCGGAATTGCTCAGCTTTGACGTACTCGCCTGCATCTTTGGCGACCTCTGCGGCTTTTTGCAGGACCGAGAGCTGGAGATCCAATGGCGCTCCCGGAGCGTTTGTCATGGCTTCGAGCAATCGCAGCGCCGTCGCGGTATCGCCGAGGTAATTGAACTCTTCGGCAATTCCGACCACCACTGCAATCTCGTCGGGGGCGGCATTCACGGAGTAGCGGAAGGGGCTGAGGAGATCGAGCGCCTCGACAGAACGACCATTCGTGCGCAACAGCGTCGCCGTCTTCAGCGCGAGAGCGAATCCCGGACACTGCATAAACTTCCGTTTCCCATAATCCGCCGCAGCCTCTTCCCCCTCTTCTCGGATCAAACGGTTCATTTCCCGAGTGATCACATACTGGTCGAAAGAGTTCATGGGATCGATATCCTTCAGCTGCTCTTCCAAGGGCAGGGCAAACGGTCGATAGAGGGGATCCCCGAAAAGGACGGTCTGCCAGCTGAAGAAGCGATTGCTGCGAACGGCCGCTTCGGCGAGGCTCTTGCCTTTGAGCAGGCTATCGAGAAAAAGCACCGGGTTGTGAGTCCCCTCCAGGTAGGGCTCGAAAACATTGCCGACGGTGGCGGCCACTCCGCGATCAATAAGGGGACCGGACCATCCGACGTTGCGCTTGCGGACCGTAGTCGCGGAAAAGCTGTGAATGTGGAAGGCGATCGCTCCGGGAGGCACGGCTACGTCGAGATCCTTCCAAACCCCTGCCACCGACCGGGTGTACCACCCGAAGTAGAGAGCGGGAGCATCAAACCGGGCCGAAGCCTTCATGATTGGACGACCACGGTCGACATCGAGATCGTAATCCGTCCCGCCCAAGAGCTCCGCGACCTCTCCCAGCCACTTGTCTCCGTTTTTGTGCGGACCGCCGATATCGACATAAGCCCGCCCCTTTAAACCTTCCTTTTCAGCCTGAATCGCCGAATCGATCATTCGCTGGGCCGCCGCGTAAGAGGGTCCATCCAACCGGGAAACCCGGACCACCTTTTCCAACGCAAACGAGGAGGGATCTTCCTCGTTGTAAACCGGATTTCGCATCGGGCCCGCCAGCCGGTAAGGACCGGCCGCAAGAAGCGCGAGCTCTGAATCGACGGAAGAGCGCGTCGTCTGGAAAGGCTTGGGCAGCCGCTTGGCATCCGCCTCCGAGTAAAAGAGCTTCTCATGATTCACCCGCAGAGGAACTCCTTTGCAAACCACCATGGCCCCGATCTTGTGACCGAAAACCATGACATTCTGGCGCGTGTAATCGTCCCGCCCGTTGCGGACAGACCCGCTGATCCAGCCTTCCTCGATCAGAGTTTCGGTCAACGGATCCCAGATCTTTTCAACAAAATCCATCCCGGAGAGCGTCTCCGCGGCCGGCATGGGGAGAGCGATAATATTTTCAGCAGGCACCTCCCGCTTCTCCGCATAGTATTTCGCCAAATCGACCGACTTCGGATCGGACGAATTGGCGACGATCACCACCGAGGCCGGATCAATTTCCGCTCGGGCGATAAACGGACTCAAGAAACTCAAAAGGGGAAGAAGAAAGCCAATCCAACGAGACATCTTTCACAGGATTCCCGATCAAACGCTTTCGGACAAGCCGAAACCGGAACGAGGCGGAGACAGGGATGTCACGGATTCGATCCGTTTTACCATGATGTCTGCAGGAGAGATTATGCTCCTCGCACGCCCCCTCAGCGGCACCCGTTTGCTCGGAGAAGAGTCCTCCCCTCTGAAACCGATCCATCGGGGCGGAATAAATTCCGCGCTCCTAGAGAGCGCTCTTGCCTCAACGAGGAGGGAATCCTCAGAACGGGGAAGCTATGAATTTAGGTACTCCACAACCCGACCGAGGCCCCACTCGAATTCCGGGATGGACCTCGGGGAAATGTCTGCTTTGATAAAAATTTCTCCCCCCTTCGCTCAGTCACCCATGCGTATTTCGCTCTCCTCTTCCCGAAACGGTTCGGTAGGAATTGCCGGACGAATCTTCGGCTCCCTTTTCGGTCTGGTCTTTGCCTCCTTCGGATTCTTCTTTCTCTGGGGAGGAACGATCCAACCCCTCCTGGAAAAATCGGAGACTAAGAATTGGGTTGAAGTGCCAGCGACGATTACCGAGTCAACCGTGACTGGCTCGGGAGACTCACTGAAGAACGTCATTCGATTTGAATACCAATATAAGGACTATGCCAACGAGTCGGATCGCGCGCACTTGAATCCCCCCAAGCTCTCCATCTCCGAGGTCCAGCGATTGCGAGACGAGTTGAGCGTCGGTGAGACTACGGCCGCCTATGTGAACCCCAAAAACCCGCAGGAGGCAGTGCTCTTTCTCAATGCAGAGAACTCGGTCTTCATCGGATTGTTTTCGCTACCTTTCATCCTTATTGGGCTGGGAGTCGCGGGGTTCTCCCTTTTCGGAAAAAGCAAAAAAGCCAAGAGCCAAGGATTTTCGAAGCGGCCGAGCCGAGGTCCACTCGGCAAACGCAATCTGGTCCTCTCTCTGTTCGGAATCCCTTTCTTCGCGGCCGGAGCCGGTTTCTGCTGGTTCGGCGGAATCTCGCCCCTCCTCAAGAGTCAAGAGGCCCAGGACTGGCCCGAGGTCCCCTGTACCATCACTGAAAGCTACGTCGAGTCACACAGCAGCTCCGATGGAACCACCTACAGCATCGAGATCCGGTTCAACTACGAATGGAAGGGAAAGGACTACTACGGGGAAAATTATACCTTTGGAAACACTTCATCCTCGGGCCGACCCTCCAAGAAGGCAGTCGTCCGTCGGTATCCGGAGGGGTCGCAATCCACCTGTTTCGTGAATCCAGACGACCCCTACGAGGCCGTGATCACAACCGATGTGGGTTGGCTGCCGATCGGACTCATCGGGTTTAGCTCCATCTTCATCCTGGTGGGCGGAGGACTCATCGTTTTCGGATTCCGCCGGAAGAAGGATCCGGGACCGAATGCCGTTCTTCCCGAGGAGGATTCATTCGGCGGTCCCAACGAGGTCCGGGAGCTCAAGCCCGTCACTGGCCGGATCGCCCGTGCCGCCGGCGCGGTGATCGTCGCTGTGATTTGGAACGGAATCTCCTCCATCCCCCTCGCGATCTACTTCAGCCAAGGCAACGGAGAGACGATGCTCCTGATCATTGGCCTCATCTTCGCGGCGGTTGGAATATTCCTCATCTTCACAGCCATCCGGGCTCTCCTCGCCCTCCGGAATCCCCTGCCCATCGTCATGGTTGCCCCCGGCCGGATTCAACCGGGCACCCGCATGATACTCTCCTGGAAACTGGAGGGATCCATCAGTCGGCTGAACAACCTCGAAGTTTATCTGGAAGGAATCGAAATTGCCCAGTATCAGCGGGGGACCAATACCGTCACCGACCGCAACGTGTTCTTTCAGGAGTGCCTCTTCACCTCGACGGAAAAAGGTTCGTTCCAAACGGGCTCCTCGGAGTTCCCGTTTCCGGGAAACACCGTTCCCTCCATGAAGAGTGATCACAACGAGATTCTCTGGCAGCTCGTCTTCATCGGGGATGTCCCGCGTTGGCCAGACCTCAGCGAAACCTATCGCCTCCCCATCGCTCCCGTTCGACGATAACCTTCCTTTTTGCGCCATGCCGAATCATCTCATCCTCGAAGTCGCCGACAAAACCATCCGCCCGGGAGGCCCCGTTCAGGGAGAAATCCTCTGGGACTTGGAATCGGGACCACGTTCTCTCTACCTGAGCCTCGGCTGGTGGACCTCGGGCCGTGGCGACCGGGACGAGTTCATCGTCGCCGACCGGGAGTGGACCCATCCGGGACCGATCGGCAAAGAATCCTTCTCCTTCACGGTTCCGGATACCGTCGTTCCCTCTTTCTCCGGACGTCTGATTTCCGTCGAATGGGGGCTACAGCTCTCGGTAGCCGGAATACGCGTGGAAGACGTCCTCGAACCCCTCATCATCTCCCCCACTCGCGAGGAGATCGACATCAGTAGTGAGACCTATCAAAGCAAGGGAAAATCCGTTTCGATCCGAAAAGGTCGCAACCTTTCGCTACCAAATCGACGCTGAGAGGATTCGTCGCTGGCAACGGGATCTCGCGAGACATCCGGTCGCGCGCTGGTCGATCGTCGGCCCCGAGGGAACCGGAAAGACCGTCCTCCTGGAAGACCTTGCGGAGGGGGTGGAATCGGTCGAATGGCTAAAAATCCACGGGGAGGATTCCCTGCTCCAGCGCGCGCGGGCCGGCATGAAGCTCTTCCGCCGAAGTCGCATCCCTCTCTTTCTCGACGGAGCGGAAGTGTTGCCTCGGATTTTTCTCGCGACGAGGCCTCTCCTTCGCCCCAAAATAGTGGCCACCCTCCACCGTCCCCGACCCTCTCTGGACATTCTTTTCGAAACCCGCTTTGACCCCGGTGCGGTTCTCGACTTGGTTCGTTCCCTGACCCATGCAAACCTTTCCCCAAACGAAACTGAGCGCATTCTCCAGATCGGGCGCAAGAATCATGGGAATGTGCGCGCGATTCTCCGCCAACTCTACCGGGAAGCCGGAGAAGGTCGGCGAATCTGAACCCCTCCCCTACAACCGTCGAAATGGCTCTCGCCCTTCCGCTCCAGCTTTTCTCCCTCCCAACGAGGATCAAGGGCAACCGTTTCTACGAATCCCCGAAAAGACTGATCGATGAGTTCACCATTGCGTAAACTACCGCTTCGCACGGGCTCCGGCTGGAAAGAGGTTCCGCCCCGGGAAACCCCTTGGAAAATTGCCTGGGAAGGCGGGGGCTCTCTTCATTTCTCCGACACCACATTTCGCAAAATCATCTCCGGCGGGCCCTCCGGATCGGTAGAGGCCCCCCTCGCCTACGATCCCGACAGCCACCGCGTTTTCCGCTACTACTGTCCCTCTCTGGCGCCGCGCGAGCGTGAGAATGGACTCCTGTCCATCAATCCGGATACCGGCGCACGAGAAATGACCTTCCCCCTGCATCCGCTTCGGATGATGCCGTGGATGCTGCAAAAAGTGCCCGGGCGCCCTCTCCTGATGAGCTTGGTAGTGACCGATACAAGCCGTCCCGAACGTCCGGGAATCGTGTTGCAGCATCAGCTCGGGCTCTTTCATCTTTCCGAGAAAAAGTCGCTCTTCCGCAATCTTCCGGCCGGCTGCCAACACCCCGTCGCCGCCTCGCCCGCCAGTGACCGACTCCTCTTTCATGGGCCGGACGGATACCAATTGCTCAACCTCAAAGGTCACCGCCAGCTTCTGCTCTCGGACTCTGTCTGGGGAAACGGCCGAGGGGGAGCCGCCTTTCACCCCTCCCGTCAAACCTTTGCCATCGGCGGGCCTCACCTCGCCCTCTACGATCCGAACCAACGGCAGCGACAGGAACTTTGTTCCGGCGGGGCGTTTCCCGCGTGGACTCCGGAGGGCCAAAGTCTCTTTTATGCCACTTCGAGCAGCGACCTCCGGCTCTACCATCTGGAAACGGGTGCCCAGGAAGAAATCGTCTCCATCCCGGCAAACCGACATCCGGAACTCAAGAAGGCACGCTCCGTCGAAATCAGCCCCGACGGTCGCTACTTTGCCCTCCCGATTACCCGACGCTCTCCCTATCATTCAGAGACCGTCCGACCCGATCAGCCCTTGTGGTCCGAGCACCAGACACTCCTCATTGGCGACCGGGAAAACCGGGAGCTCTGGCAGCACCCCGGACCGGTGGATTACTGCTCGTGGACCGGGATCTCGAAGTAGAAAACCGACCCCTCTCCCAACTTGGACCAGCAGCCCACTCGTCCGTGCATGGCCTCGGCGAGACTCTTCACAATCGCCAGCCCCAGCCCCACCGAGTTTTCTCCTCCCGTGGGTCGTGCCGAGAGACGGGCAAATTTGCCAAACAAATTCTTGTGATCTTCCGAGGTGAGCCCGGGTCCTTCGTCACGGACCTCCGTCCGAAGAAAGCCTACCGATCGATGAAAACTCACCCGCGTCACCGATCCGACCGGAGAATATTTCAGGGCATTCGAAATTAGATTTTCAAGGATCTGAAGATACGCCTGCGGATCGCCCATTGCACTGATCGGTTCCTCGGGCTCATCAAATTCGATGGTCTGCTCCTTTTTCTCGGCCCGCTTTCGAAAATTCTCAACGACAAGAGAAGCCGCCTCTCTCGGACAGAATTCTCGGATTTCCCAAACCATAGACCCGGTTTCGATCCGATTCACATCAAGCAAATTACTCAGAAGCTCCAACATCCTCCGGCATTCGTCTGTAGAATCACTGACAATGCCCTGCCATTCCTCGCGGCTCATCTCGACGTGGTCCTGCATCATCTCCAATCCCATGATGACATTGGAGAGAGGGTTCCTCAGATCATGGGCAGCAAAGCCCAGATACTCGTCTTTTTCCGCGGCAAGTTCGGTCAGGTGCTTATTCAGTTCCTCCTTTTCCCGCAGTGCCTTGCGCAACTCCCGCTGCGTATCGACGAGCTGACGTTGAACCGAATCGCCAATTCGCGTCATTTTTGAAGCGGTGTCCAGCAGACGTTGAAATCCCCGGGTCAGCGCGGCAAAGCCTTCCCGGAGCTCGGACGGCTCAGGACTCTCCTGAGAACTGAGCTTCTCTGCCTTCGACAGAATCTCATGCTCCCTGCGGAAGATATCTCGATAATTACGCTCGCGCTGTTCTTTCTTGCTCACCCGTCAATAGGATTTGAGTTCGAAGGGAATCCGCAGGTCGTAAGCGAAATCTTCACCGTTTTCCTGCATTACCTCAATGCCCTCTTTGTAGAGCCAAACGACTTGGACCTTTTTCCCTTCGTCGAAAAAGCCTTCGAGCATTTCCAGCAAATCCAAGATCGTCTTTGAACTACTGGTATTGAAATAACGAAGATCGAAACGAACCTCCAAGCCATCAGAAGCCTTCAAATAGGTCTCCACCCTCTCCACGATCGGCTCGTAAAACTCACGGACATTCTCCGGAAAGGATTCTCCCTCAATGACTAAC
Source organism: Puniceicoccus vermicola (assembly GCF_014230055.1). Classification (NCBI taxonomy): domain Bacteria; kingdom Pseudomonadati; phylum Verrucomicrobiota; class Opitutia; order Puniceicoccales; family Puniceicoccaceae; genus Puniceicoccus; species Puniceicoccus vermicola. The sequence continues at coordinate 18,425 of NZ_JACHVA010000019.1, forward strand.
TGCCCCAACTGCGCATCCAAAGAGATCTTTGGGGTACAATCCGTGGGCTGAATGATAAACGATTCTTCCATGATTAATCCTTCGCGACTCCTGCGGTGACGGTGAAAAAGAGCTGATCCTCATCGACCGGCTCAAACCCACACTCCACCTTCTCGCATCTTCTAAACAGCTCAATGAGACCGAGACCGGCCCCATCGCCCGTGCCCTTGCGCGCTTCCCGCCGTTTCTCCCGATAGAAAGTCCGCAATTCCTCTTGGTCCAGTTTCGATAGAGCGGAGAAGCTCAACTCCAACTGCTCCCGTATCGCAATGGGAATGAGATTACCCGAGGAAACCTGAAAGCAATGGTCTTCCTCACAGATAACCACGACCCCGAGGCCCACGCCCCCCACCTGCTCAGCCGAATAACGGAGAACATTCTGAGCCATCTCGACAAAAACTCCGAGCACCACCAGACGCCGATTCTCCGAAATCGACTCCATACTCTTCAGCAACGCTCCGTATTGCTTTACAATCTCCTGGGAAATCGGACCAGTCACCGAAAGCATCAACCGCTCTCGATTCAAATTCTGGTAATAGTCGAATAGTTTCTGATACATGAGGTGGTAGTGTTTATAAATTTAAAACTCAGAAAGCGCGACCGACTTCTAAAGAAATAGCCCGAGGACCGCGACATCATCTTTTCTCCGAACGGACCCTTGGAAATCACGGAGAGACTTCAGAATCGCCTCCCGCTGTTTCTCCGGATCCTCCCGGTGAATCTTCTCAAGCAAACGACGGAAACGAGACGTGTCGTAGGGTTCGCGGTTTTCATTCGTCTGCTCGACCAAGCCATCCGAGGACAGGTAAAGCTTCATCCCCTTTTCCCGCTTGATGACCTCACAGCTAAAGGTGCGCTGCTCCTCTCTCTGTCGGCCACCAATCGATTTCCGATCTCCCCGCAAAACCTGACATTTGCCCGCTTTCGGACCAGTGGCCGGGATCCACATCAACGGACGCTTGGCTCCCGCAAAGGCGACAGAACTCGAGTCAATTCGAACGATGCAAACATCCATACCATCCTGAGCATCCGCTCCCGGTTGATCCTGCTTCAGCGTCGATCTCACCTTTCGGTGCAACTCCTCAAGAATTTCATCGGGCATCTCCCTTTTCTGCCCGAGGATGATCTCGTTCAGAAAGGTATGACCGATCAAGGACATGAAGGCACCCGGGACTCCGTGCCCGGTGCAATCGACGACCGCTGCAGTCAGGCGAGTCGAATTACGGTGAATCCAGATAAAATCACCCGAAACCGCTTCGCGCGGTTCAAAAATCAGGAAATGACCGGCGATGTCCAAATCCAAAGAGGAGAGATCCGGAAAGACTGCAGATTGGATTCTCTTTGCATAGGAAATGCTGCTCATCAGATCACGAGTCACCTTCTCACTCGCTTCTTTCTCCACGGCCAGTTTGTCTGCCATCTCTTCCCGTCGAGTCATCTCCTCGGCCACTCGCACGAGGACTCCGTTGTACTCGTGGGCGATCTGGCCCACCTCCGTATAGGGATCAAACGGGACCTGGGAGGAGAAATCTCCCCGCTCACGCTGCCGTCTCATATCCCCCAGCAAATCGAGAATCTCGGTGCTGGCACCGTGCTCGCAGACGTTGAGACCTTCCCGCTCTTCCCGCTCGCCAATCCGCAAAGGAAAGACCCGGTTGATCCCGTAAATGAGGAGGCCCCCAAGTACGAAGGTCCAGACGAAGACCGCCCCTACCCCCAGAGCCTGCACCCCAAACTGCTCGCTCCGAGTGAGGCCGGTTCCGAGGATTGAGAGGTCTCCAAAGATCGCAACCGCCAGGGTCCCCCAGACCCCAGGGAAGCCGTGGGCGCAGGAAGCCCCGACGACGTCGTCCACCCGCAGTTTTCCGAGCAAGACAGATCCGTAGTAGCTGAGGACTCCCCCCACGACACCGATGATGATCGATTCGATCTCCGATACGTAGGGAGCACAGGCCGTAATCGCCACAAGACCGGCAACGACCCCGTTCAGCATTTCCTTTAAATCGAAGATCCGGGTCCGAGCCCGCGAGAGACTCAAGATCATGAGGCCCCCGGCCGAAGCAGCGAGAAAAGTATTGAAAATAATCCCTGGAACCGAGGCATCAAAGGCCAAAGTGCTCCCGCCATTGAAACCTATCCAACCAAACCAAAGAATGAGTACCCCGAAAGTGGCCTGCACGAGGCTGTGCCCACTCGCGAGAGATCGCTCCGTAGAGAACCGACCGATGCGAGGCCCGATGACAATAACGCTGGCCAACGCCAACCAGCCCCCAACGGAGTGGACCACGGTAGATCCGGCGAAATCTATGAACCCCAAATTGGCGAGCCATCCATCACCACCCCAAATCCAATGTCCCGAAATCGGGTAAATCACGGCCGTGACCAAAATTGAGATGATCAGGTACCCCGAGAACCTCATGCGCTCGGCAACCGCACCGGCGATAATCGTGGCGGCAGTGGCACAGAAAACCAGCTGGAAGAAAAAGAAGACTCCTTCGGAGAATCCCGTCGACACCTCAAAGAAGAACTCATTCTCACCGAACCAGCCGGTGCTTCCAGCCCCGAACATTAATCCGTAACCAATTGCCCAATAAGCAATTACCGCGACACAAAAATCCACGAGATTTTTCGCCGCGACGTTGATCGTGTTCTTCGTCCGCACGAGACCACTCTCCAGCATGCAAAAACCTAGTTGCATCAACATGACGAGAGCTCCGCTCAGCAAAACCCAAAGGATGTCTAGAGGGGTGTCCACAGTTTTAATGAGCAAATTTAACGCCAATTTAACAATGGTTTACTTCAATTTAACAAGAGGGGGAAGGACATTCTCTTCAATAGAGCAACTGAATCCGCGCGGAGAATCCGACAAACCCCAAATCCGGAGCGAAACCTTCAAAATCAGTGCAGATCCAAGCAAAGTCGGTCTAAAAACGGATCAAAACAGGGAGGCAAAGACCATCCCCGTCTGCCATGAAGAGGACCCATCCTTTTCACATCTTTCGAACTTCGGCAAATTCCCAGAGGAAATCGTCGACCTCTCCAGAGCTTTTCTCCATTCATGATGGTTTGCGCCATGACTTACGATTTCACGACATTTCCTGATCGAGCCAAAACCGGAAGCCTTAAATGGGACCGTTACGCGGGCAAAGAAGTGCTGCCTCTCTGGGTAGCGGATATGGATTTCCGATCGGCACCCGAGATCCTCACAGCCCTCCACGAGAGAGTGGATCACGAGATCTTCGGCTACACCATCCCCCACCAGGAGCCCATCGACGCCGTTCTCTCCTATCTGAAAACCCGCCATAACCTCGAAGTTTCAGCCGAATCGCTAGTCTGGCTCCCCGGCCTCGTTCCGGCCCTGAATCTCGCTGCCCGAGCATTTTGCAACGACGGCGGCTCCGTCATCACCTCGACTCCGGTCTACCCGCCTTTCCTCAGCGCTCCGAAGAACGCTGACGTTCCTCTGAACGCGGTCCCGCTCCTACGCGAAGGAGACCGCTGGGCGATGGACTTTGACCAGTTGGAGAAACAACCGGCTGGCGGCACGTTTTTCCTCTGTAATCCCCACAATCCTGTGGGAACCTGCTTTCCAGAAAAAGACATCCGCCGTCTCCTCGAACTCTGCCGGGAGAAAAATTGGATCCTTTGCTCCGACGAGATTCACTGTGACCTCGTCCTCGACGAAAGTGCAAAACACATTCCGACCCTGACCCTCTCCGACAACGAGAAGGATCAGGTGGTCTCCCTCTACGCCCCGAGCAAAACCTACAATCTTCCTGGGCTCGCCACCGCCTTCGCCGTCATCCCCGGCACCCGCCTCCGCGCTCAGTTTAAGCGCCAGATCATGGGGATCATCACCGAAATCAACTGCTTCGGCTACGCCGGGTGCGCGGCCGCCTACAACCACGGCGAGCCATGGCGTCAGGAGTTACTCTCCGTTCTTCGCACGAATCGCGACCGAGTCTACCAGTTTTTCGCCGACAAGAGCGACCGCGTGAAGATTTTCCCCATGGAAGCTACCTACCTCGCGTGGTTCGATTGCGGCCAACTTCCGGTGAAGGATCCCGCTCAATTCTTTGAAGAATTTGGAGTGGGTCTTTCCGACGGTGCCCCCTTCGGCGCCCCGGGGTGGCTTCGACTGAATTTCGGTTGCCCCTCCGCAACCCTGGAAGAGGGACTCAAGCGGATGCAGCAGGCCTTTGACTCGCTGTAACGGGCGCAAGAGGCGCAGCTAAAGCTACTGCCCTACTCCTGTACCACAGGCTGCCAGCCTGTGACGCCAATCGAGAGCATAGAAGCTCTCGCTACTTTGGGGCGTCAGATGCTTTCTCTGGAGTTCTCGACGAATTCTCCGTCCTGCATGGAGAGGACGACATCGCAGAGTTTGGCCAGGTTTTGATTGTGCGTTACCATGAGCACAGCCTGACCATGTTCGTGGCATAGCTTCCTCAAGAGATCGAAAACCATCGTGGAATTCTTTACGTCGAGATTTCCGGTTGGTTCGTCGGCGAAAATCACCGCAGGCTCGTTCGCGAGGGCGCGGGCCACGGCGACGCGTTGCTGCTCCCCTCCCGAAAGCTGATTGGCCAACCGGTGCGCTTTGTTACCGAGGCCCACTTCATCGAGAAGGCTCTGCGCGCGATCCCGCATTTGCTCGTCGGAGAGCTTCTGCAACTTCCTCATCGGGAGCATCAGATTTTCTAAAGCGGTGAATTCGGCGAGCAGGAAGTGGAACTGGAAAACAAACCCGATGGAAGAATTTCTCACGTCAGTGCGCACTTCATCGGAAGCCTTGGCCATATCCTGGCCCGCAATCCAGATGTCGCCGTCATCCTGACGGTCGAGAAGACCGAGGAGATACATGAGCGTACTCTTGCCGCAACCGGAGGGTCCAACGATCGAGTACATCAACCCGGGCTGTAACTCCAAACCAACTCCCCGCAGGACGTGAACCTCGGATTCACCCTTCCCCAGATACTTGTGAATGTTCGAGCATCGGAGGACAGGGGCTTGTGAATTTTGATTCTTCTCTTCCATCTCCATCCCCTTAGCCACTGGTTCCGCGAATAATATCACCCGGTTCAAGTCGTGAGGCGCGACGCGCCGGGATGTAGGAAGCGACCATCACGATCACGGCGGCAATCACCGATGCGGTCGCATAGTGGGTCCAATCCCAATGAACGACAAAACTGTCCGTGGCAAAAATCCCGCGGATTCGAATCGGCAGACGCGAGATCCCATACGTGCACAACGCTGCCAAAGAGCAGCCGAGCGCAAGTCCCATGACCAACACGGTGAATCCCTGCCAAAGAAAGATTCGGCCGACGTCTTTTCGCCGATAGCCCATGGAGCGGAGGATCGCGATCTCCTTGGTTTTCTCCATCACGATCATGACCAACGTGTTGAACATGCCGAGACCGGAGATCAAAATAATACTCGAAACCGTGATCCCTGAGGAAACCCGAAGGGCACGGAAGACCTGCAGCCAAGTTTTTTCCCGTTCCTGCCAGCTCATCGAACCGTGCCAGACGACACGCTCAATTCGATCAGCGACTTCCGGGGCACGCTCATGGTCCAGCAGCGTCGCCTGAATATAGGAGACCCCAAACGGCTTCTTGAGCAAAGTCCTTGCCGCCGGCAGGTGAACAAAGACGCGCTCTTTGTCGACCTGCTCAATCCCGGTTTCATAGATGCCCGAAACCCGAAAGCGCATGTTTTCTCCACTGGCGTCCAATAGGACTGGATCGCCAACATCGAGCATCATCCGTTGGGCCAGTTTTGTCCCAACCAAGACCCCATAAGGGTTGTCGCGGAAATCGTCCAGATTCCCGTAGACAATCTGTGTAGCGAGATCGGAGACGTTCACGAAACGCTCGAGGACGATCCCGTAGGGTTTGCAATACATCTCGCGAAAGTTGCCCTTGATCTGCGCCGAACCCCGTAAGACTTCGGCCACGGAAACGACTTCGCGAAATCTCTGGACCGCGTCCATGACCTCATCCGGATGCTCGACCCCTTCGACGTAGTCCACTCCGTCTTCCATCGAAATCTGGAACCCCGTTCCGCCTTCGACTTCCATCGAGCGCATCGTTTGCTGGATGCGGTCTTCGACCCGGAGAGCGCCGTTCACCCCCAGCATGGTGCGGATGAAGAATTGCTCAAATCCGGAAGTCTGCGCCTGGGTCACGATGAAGAACGCGACCCCGAAAACAATCCCGATCAAGCTCATGAACATCGACCGCTTCCTCGATAGGAGAAAGCGAACGGCGATCAGAAAATTGGTTGAACCTCGGAACATGAACGGTCCCCGAGAGACTAGTTTTCAGATGGGTTTGCGATGGAGACGTTGTCGCCATCCCGGAATCGATCAATTTCGTCGGAAATGACCATATCCCCCTCTTTCACGCCTTCAATGATTTCAGCCTGATTCAGACCAAGGAATCCACTACGCACCTGACGCATCTCCACCTTCCCGTCGTTGACGACGTAAATGAAGTTTCCAAAAAGGGCGCGACGCGGAACCAGAAGGGTGTCTTCCCGACGGTTCTTAATGATGCTGACCTCACCGGTAAGACCTGAGCGGAGATACTCTTGGCCCTCCTCCAGTTCCAGATAAACCGTATACTGCTGAGTCTCGGGGTCCGCATTGGGAAGAACCTTCTCAACGTGGGCTTGGAAGATCCGATCGCCAAAAGCGAGGAAACGGATCCGAGCCGGATGCCCGATTTGGATGCCGGCAAAATTCTCTTCATTCACCTTCGCCTCAACGAGAAGCTCATCACTGTAAAGGGTCGCGAGGGAAGTGCGAACTCCCACAAGCTCACCCGGCCAAGCAAAGATACGGGTAATGATCCCAGAAACAGGAGCATACACTGTCGTTTTCTCGAGTGTACGCTGCCATTCCTTCAACTGAATCTCCATTTGAGCCAGTTGGTTGTCATCCGAAATCTGCTGCTCTTTCTGACTCTCAAGGAGGAGCTGATAACTTTCCCGCGCCCGCTCGATATCCAAATCCGAAAGGTTCCCTCCACGGTAGAGGCGTTCCGAATTTTTCAGATCCTGCTCCGCTTGCTTCCGCTTGATTTCGTCATCCTGGCGAAGGACAATACGTTGCTTGAAGGCTTCGTAATTCGCCTTGAACGATTCGTACTGCAAACGCAAATCGGTCGGATCGATCTCAACCAAGAGCTCCCCCTCTTCGACCCGGCGACCGAGCTCCAGAGAACTGCTCAGGATCCGACCACTCACCTCGGTGGTAAGAGTCAGGCTGTAAGCGGGATTAACCGTGAGACTCCCTGGGACCGCATCCAGAGCGACACCGCGGGTAACGGGAGCCACGGTTGCTTTCGGTTGTAGCCCCGTCAAAAAGAACCATACGACTCCCGCGATCAGGGCGAGAGGGATGATGATCTTTAATAATAGGGAAAGGAAGGAGTTTGATTTCTTAGCCAATTCTTTGTCTTGGTTGAATAGCAGGAGACGAACGAAACCGCGGTTCCGTTCAAAGTTTCACAAAAAGACCGCGCTTAAACGTCAGTCTCGCTGAACTGGAGATAGTCGACGGCCCGGTCTGCATTAATGACCACGAGGTAGTCGGCAATGGCTTGGAGAAGGGCCGCGCGAGCAACGTGCAGATTGTACTCGTCAGCATAAAATTCCGCCTGACTGCTCCGGAATTCATTCATCGAAACCCGACCTTGGCCATACTGGGTCTTCACCCGTGAATAGATCTTCGAGTCCAGGTCGAACCGCCGTTCGACAAGCCGTTGCTTGCGGATCATGGCCATCAGGTCATTGGTCATCTTATAGCGCTCTTCCTCAAGAAGGTCGATGTTGGTACGAATCTGGCTTTCAAGGCGACGCTTCTGCAAGAGATTGATACGACGGCTGGCCTGAGTCGCGAAACCGTCAAATACGTTCCAACTCACAGAGAGACCGGCAAACCAACGAATTGTGTCCACATCATTGGCGGTCGCGGTGTTCACCGGAGCTTGGCTGACGCTGGCACTGAAGCTGACGTTCGGTCGCTGACGAGACTTGATGATAGTCGAATCCAGATCGATTTTCTCCATCGTATTCCGGTTCAGCTGAATGTTGAAAGTTTCTTCGACCCAAGTCGGATCCAATTCATCTCCACGGATCTCCGCCTCCAACGCATCAAGGTTAATGGGAGAAACTCCAGAAGGGATTTGCGGATCTTCTTGCACACCACTGATTCGCTTGAATGAAGAGAGGGTCTCATTGCGCTCGTCTTCGAGCTCTTCGATTTCGATGAGGGAGTTGTCCAACTCAATGAGATAAGAAAGGTATTCTTCCTCAGAAAGGCGCCCTGCACGGTAATCCGATTCGCGACGGGCCAAGCTGGTTTCCAAATTGGCTCGGCGCAGGCGGAGATTGCGCAGCTGCATTTCATTCAGGATCAACTCAAGGTATTGGTCCCGCAGGCGTTGCACCGTGGTCTGAAACTTCTCCTTGGTCTCCAAAAGGCTGTTCTCAAAATCAATCTCTCCCTGCTCGACTCCAGCTTCGACGGCACCCCAGAAAAAGAGAGGACGATTCAAACCGACCGAAACCGAACCGGAAGCACTGCCGTCACTTTCTTCCCCACTCCGTTGAACGTAACGATAACCGAGGTTACCTCCGATTCCCAAACTCGGGTAATAGCGCGAGCGGGCGATGCGAAGACGCTCTTGCGCGACCTCACGGTCAATCCCGACCCGAACCAATTCCGGAGCTTGGCGCCCTGCTTTTTCAAGGATCTGTCGGAGCCCCGGATAGTAATCCTCGGGTAAAGGCAAATCGGTCATCCGCAGAGTAGAGCCCTCTGCAACCGCGCCGCCCTCTTCTTGGGCGGAAATGAACCCGACGGGCAGGGCGAGTAAAACAAAGGGGAGAACCCTCGGGAGGAGTTTGGAAACCGTCATAGGAGGTGAAGAAAGAGGGAGGAGCGGAGGGCTTCAACTAAAATAAACTGCGGCACCGTCAAATATTCGGCGACCTGCCATTATACATTAGTCCCCATTCGCTCGCGTTTGTATTTTCTCCGGTTAATCTCTTCGCACCATTCGCGGTTCTCGAGATACCAGAGGATCGTCTTGCGAATGCCAGTCTCAAAAGTCTCTGCAGGAGTCCACCCGAGTTCTGTCTCAATCTTGGTCGCATCAACCGCGTAGCGGCGGTCATGGCCGGGACGGTCGGTCACAAAAATCTTCTGGTCCTGATAAGAACCTCCTGCCTCGCGGGGGCTCACCTCGTCGAGGATCTGACAGATCTGGTCGACAATCTCAATATTCGGCCGCTCGCATTTCCCTCCGATATTATAGGTCTCCCCCACTCGCCCTTTCTTCAGAACTTCAAAAATGGCGGAACAATGGTCTTCCACGTAGAGCCAGTCGCGAATGTTCATCCCGTCTCCGTAGATCGGCAGATCCTTCCCCTCGAGAGCGTTGAGAATCATCAGGGGGATCAATTTCTCGGGAAACTGAAACGGACCATAATTGTTCGAACAGTTAGTCGTAACCACGGGAAGTCCGTAGGTGTGGTGGTAAGCCCGCACGATGTGGTCACTCGCAGCCTTGGAGGCGGAGTATGGGCTGTTCGGGCAATGGGAATTCTTCTCGGTGAAAGCAGGATCCTCCGGAAGCAGAGATCCGTAGACCTCATCGGTCGAAACATGGAGAAAGCGAAAAGCCTTCGCCTTGTCCTCAGGAAGCTCCTTCCAGAACTTCCGAACCGCCTGCAGCATTCGCAGAGTTCCATTCACGTTGGTCTCGAAAAACGGTTCGGGGGAATCGATTGAGCGGTCGACGTGAGACTCAGCCGCAAAGTTCACAACGGCCGTGACGTCATACCCTTTCAGCAATCGAGAAACGCCTGCTTCATCACCGATACTACCTTCCACCAAGACGTAACGCGAATCTTCCTCCAAATCGGCCAGATTCGCCGGATTGCCCGCATAGGTCAGGGCATCAAGATTGACGACGGTGCCATCGAAACGGCCGTCCGAGAGGAGATAACGGACAAAATTGGACCCGATGAAACCGCATCCACCGGTGACGAGAATCGCTTGCTTGCTCATAAACCCATCATGCTTTGTCCGCAAAACGGGGAAACGCAAGTCCAAGAGTATCTTAAGCCGTCCCCTCCGAGGCGTCCGGCTCTTCGGCCGCCAATTGGCTCATCCATTCATCCCAAGTAGGCCAGGAACGAGCCAGCCCCTCACGAGCGAGTCGTTCGCGCAACTCCGGTTCCGTCAACAGATCGCGGATGCCGGCCGAAAGTTGGCCAGGATCTTCAACGCGCACCGTCCGGCATCCTCCCCCAGCCGCGATTTCCCCCACGGCCCCTTCGCCGGAACAGACACAGGGCCGCCCCCGCACGAGTGACTCCGCCACGGGGAGGCCATAACCTTCCGCCAGCGAGGGAAAAACCGTGAAGGCCGCCTTCGCGTAAAGTTCTTCCAACTCCGCATCGGAAACTTGTCCGAGCCAGTCGACCGAGCGACCCTTTGAGCGCAATTCCGCGATCCGGTCGGGAATCTCATTTTCATTCTTCGCCCGCCGGCGGCCTACTAGAGTGAGCGAAAACTCCACTCCCTCCGTCCAGAGCAACTCGGCGGCCTCCAAAAGCGCAGCATGATTCTTCCGCGCCTCGAGGGTCCCCACACAAAGGATCTCCAGCGGCCGCTCCTGCCTTGCCGGATGACTCCGCCCTCCTCCCGGAGGCCATGGAAGCACTTCCGGCTCCGCTCCCGCGACTCCTTCTTCCCGCTGAAAACGCTGCCACTCCGAAGCCGTGGCCTGGGAAGGGCAAATCACCCGCTCCACCAAACCGAGAAAGCGAAGGTAATCCGTGAATCCCTCCCGTCGGGAATCGGGAGTCCATTGCGGGCTACTCCAGCTCAACAAGTCATGACAGACCGCCGCCATCTCCATCTGGCGGGCACCGGTAGCGGCCAGGTCATCCAAAAATCGCAATCGATCGCCACTCGGTATCTCCGGAATCAACAGGAGGGTTCCTTCGGGTTCGTGTAAAAAATCGATTTCCCATTTCTTCTCCCAGCGGTCGAGAAATCGGGAGATGCCCCTTTTCCGGTGAAGCCCGCGGGAAAAGACATCAATCAGCCGGCGGCGCTCTCCGCGGGTGGGAGCCCGAAAGCCCTCTCCACTCCAGATCACGGGGATCCACTCTTCCATCCGCACCGCCCCATAGAGGATAAGGCTTCGCACAACCCGCTGGATTCCGGTGTGATGCAGCGTGTTAGCCGTTGCGGTAGCGTCGATGTAGATCTTATCCATTCGGCCTCCCGTGTTTGCGCAGGGAATCGGCCCGGGCCCGCATCCATGCGGAGGGCTTTGAACGCAACCGCAGGAGGAAGGTCAAAGCATCCCAGGTTTTGCGACCATTGAGCTTCCAAGGACAGGTCTCATGTCGCTTTAGGTAATGCTTGGGCCAATCCTGCAGTCCCCACTTCTCGGTCTGGTCTCCCCACCGGGCCAAAAAACGACGAATGTTCCCGTCATCCCGATCCTTTCTCCCGGGGCTCGCACTGACCCAGTGCCCAATCCGACTGCCAAAAGCGACGCGATTTTCGTGCTGAGCCTCATCGAGCCGCAAGCAGAGATCGATATCCTCAAACCCATTACGGTAATCGGCATCGAAACCTCCCATGGATTCGAATAACTCTTTGCGAATGAGGCAACAGGCCGCGGTGACCGCCCGAAACGAACGCATTCCGGTCTTCGGGATCGAACGATAGTTCTGACCCCAATGTTCGGGGATTCCCCACGGCGCAAAGACAATGCCCGCATGATCGATCCTGCCGGTATGAGCATTTAATTGCACATTTCCGACCATCCCGGATCGATCGTCCAAGCAATCGATCATGGGCTCGATCCATCCCGGTCGCAGGACCAGATCGTTGTTGAGAAAGGCCAGAATTGGGGCCTTGGCCTCTGCCGCTCCCCGATTGTTTGATCCAGCGAAGCCGAGGTTTTCCTCATTCAGCAAGACCCTTACCTCAGGACGGTCCAGTTCGCGCAGGAACTCCCGGGTGCCATCGGTGCTGCCGTCATCCACTAGGATGACCTCGTAAGGAATTTCCCTCAGGGTTTGCGCCAGCTCGTCGAGAAACGTGCGCGTCAGGTCGAGCCGATTGTAGAGTGCGGTGATAATCGAAACCGCTGGAGCCTCTGCCCGACTATTCACGCGCCCCTCGCCCTCGGCAATCCCCTCCCCGACCGGATCAATCCTGAATCAGGGCTCGGAGGTAATCCGCATAACTGGTCTTCCCCAAAGCAGTGGCAAGCTCTTCCAGCTGAGGCTCATTGATCCATCCATTGCGGAAAGCAATTTCCTCAATGCAGGCGATCTTCAGGCCCTGCCGTTGCTCAATCACCTGCACGAAGGAAGCCGCCGCATGCAGACTGTCATGAGTTCCGGTGTCGAGCCAAGCGGTGCCACGGCCCATCACTTCGACGCGCAAACGCTCTTCTTCCAGATAGAGTCGGTTGAGGTCCGTAATCTCCAGCTCGCCACGCGCGCTCGGCTTGAGCGAACGAGCCATCTTGCAGACATCCCCTTCGTAAAAATAAATTCCCGGGACGGCAAAACGGGACTTCGGTTTCTCCGGTTTCTCTTCGAGGCTGACCACTCGGCCCGAATCGTCGAACTCGACGACCCCGTAGGCCTTGGGGTTGGAAACCTCGTATGCGAAAATGACCGACTCGTCGGAATCGGCTGCGTTGCGAATCGCGGAAGTGAAATTGCCTCCGTAGAAAAGGTTGTCACCGAGAACGAGCGCCGCCGGGGCACCGTCGAGAAACTTCTCCCCGATCAAAAAGGCTTGAGCGAGCCCCTCCGGCCGAGGTTGCTCTTCGTAGGAAAAACTCATCCCGAGACCCGAACCGTCGCCGAGGAGTTTACGAAAGAGCGGAAGATCTTCCGGAGTGGAGATGATCAACACCTCCCGAATCCCGGCGAGCATCAAAGCCGACAGAGGGTAATAGACCATCGGCTTGTCGTAGACAGGCATGAGCTGCTTGCTGACCGCACGGGTTAGCGGAAAGAGACGAGTGCCCGATCCCCCAGCGAGAATGATGCCTTTGCGTTGCTTTTGGGTAGTCATAAAGTGGTTAGAATTGTCCCTGGAACCCGCGGCGGCAAACGTTTTTAACACCCCCCCTTTTTGAAAGGAATGGACTTCCTCCAGCCTGTTTGACAGCTCTCGCCCGAGAACGCATCCTGTCGCCATGAAATACCGCACCCTCGGATCCACCGGTTTAGAAGTTTCAGTCATCGGCGTAGGCACTTGGCAATTCGGAGGAGAATGGGGCCGCACCTACTCGGAGAGCGACGCAAGCAAGATTTTCGCCGCCGCCCGGGACAGTGGGATCAATCTCATCGACACGGCCGAGTGCTACGGCGATCACCTCTCCGAGTCACTGATCGGAGCCTCGGTCGCTGAGAATCGCGAAGATTGGATCATCGCCACCAAGTTCGGTCATCATTTTAAGAAAAACTTCGACCGCAACCAAGTCATCGACCCCGAATCCGTGGTCAAACAGCTAGAGGACTCCCTCCGCGCCCTCCGCACCGACTATGTCGACCTCTATCAATTCCACTCTTTGGATGACCAAGCCTTCGCCACCGAAGGCCTCTGGGAAGCGTTGGCCAAGGAAAAGGAGAAGGGCAAAATCCGCCACCTCGGCACCTCGATCGGCAGCAACACGAACTCCCACCAGGTGAAGGCCTCTCCCGATGTCGGGTCGGAGGTGATTCAGGTCGTTTACAATCGGCTCGATCGCGCCCCCGAATCGGAAGTTCTCCCAACCTGTCAGGAAGAGAATCTCGGTGTGCTGGCCCGGGTGCCGCTCGCCAGCGGTTATCTCAGTGGCAAATATAAGCCCGGCGCTCAGTTTCCCTCCAACGACGTGCGCAATGCCTGGCACACTGACAATTTTCGGGACTCGCGATTGAGGGAGGTCGAAAAGATCCAACGCGAGGAAGTTCCGGAGGGCACGGATATGGCCCAATGGGCCCTGGCTTGGTGCCTGAAGAATCCAGCCGTCACCTCGGTCATCCCGGGTTGTAAAGACGCCGACCAGACCCGGAAGAACGCTGCGGCGGCGGATTTGCTCGAATAAGAGCCAGCAGACCGCGGCCCTCGCCCAGGCCTATTCGCTCAGCTCTGGTCCGCGGCCCAAACGGCCGCACCGATGATACCGGCCTTGTTCTTGGCCGTGGCGTGGCGGAGTTCGCAGCGGGTCTTGATCAAGTCTTTCACTTCCGGAAATTTCTTTGCGCCCCCACCTCCGACGATAATCATCCGAGGCCAGTAAAGATCCTCCAAGTGCTTCAGATATTCTTCGAACCGCTTGGCCCACTCTTCATTACTCAGGCCGTCGCGCTCCTTCGCGGTTCCGGAAACGTAATCTTCCGCCTCCCGCTTCCGACCGAAAAACATACGACCCATCTCCGTGTTTTGAACCAGCTTTCCGTCCGTAAAGAGAGCCGACCCCAGGCCGGTTCCAATCGTCAGCAAGATCACCGATCCGTCGACTCCCTGGCCGGCCCCGAAACGCACCTCAGCCACTCCAGCGGAATCGGCATCGTTCAGACCCCGAACCGGACGCTGAAGACGTTCGGAAAGGGCCTCCTCCAATGAGAACCCAATCCAATCCTGGTGAAGATTCTGCGCGGTCAAAACCTTTCCATCACGGACGACCCCGGGGAACCCTACCCCCACCGGCGAGATATCGCCAAAGGTTTCCAAAACCTCTCCGCAGGCATCGATGATCGCACTCGGCGTCGCCGGACGAGGGGTATCGATTCTTTGGCGCTTGGTGATTAAGCTTCCATCATCCGTATCGACCACTGCTGCTTTGATGCGAGAACCACCGATATCAATTCCAATTGCCTTCATAATTCAGAGATTTTGCGAGGGGTCGGTATCCAATGTGAATTCCCCATACCTTACCAGTGGTTTTTTTCGTTCTTTTTCGATTTTTCTGGGAAATCATCCGACCTTTGAGGGAGCACAGTCGCTTTGACAGAATGACTTTTCCAGCGGAAACTCCTCTCTCTACTCGCCCTTCGATGCCGGAGGGCAACTCACTATGTGGACGATCATCTTCTTTCTCTGGTTTCTCTCTCAACTCGCTGGTTTTGGCGCCCTTATCCATCTACTCCTTTCGCGCAAACGCACGACCTCCCTGGTTCTCTGGGCCTTGTGGCTCCTGATCTTTCCAGCCTTGGGGATTCCACTCTACCTGACCATCGGCTCAGACCGAATTCGCCGCCGTTCGATCCCTTCCCATCCCCCGGGAGAGCACCTGGAAGACCCCAATGCGCCATTAGGCTCTCCCGAGATCGCTCCGCTCCTGCAGAACGTCTCCCACCTATCGGGAAACACCCTGACTCGTGCCAGCGGTCTCAAACTTCTTCCCGATACCACGACCTACTACCCCCATCTTCTGGAATCCATCGATAAGGCCGAGAAGTTCGTTCACATCCAGACCTACGTATTTCGGATGGACTCCGCGGGCGACCGCCTCCTCGAAGCCCTCTGCCGCGCCGCAAAACGCGGGGTCGAGGTTCGCCTTCTGGTCGATGAAATCGGTTCCGCTTCGACCCGAACCCGCTATTTCAAACCCCTCATCCAGGCGGGTGGCCAGTTCAGCTGGTGCATGACCGTGCAGCCCTTCCGAAACCGCTATTTCCTGAATCTGCGCAATCACCGGAAGATCCAGGTTATCGACGGCAAGATCGCCTACGTCGGAGGGATGAACTTCGGGGTCGAATACGAAGGCAAGGACTCTGAAGTCGGTCCTTGGCGCGATATGCAAATGTCGGTTCGGGGGCCCGTCGTCGACGCCCTGCAAACCGTCTTCGCCACCGACTGGTCCTTCGCTACCGAGGAATGGCTGGCCGATCGCCACTACACGGGATTCTCCAACGACGACGCCAATATTCCGGTCACCGTCGTCAACAGCGGCCCAGACGAGCCAGACCGTTCTTTCCTCAAGACCTTTATTTTCACCTGCAATCACGCCAAGGAGAGGCTCGATGTCTTTACCCCCTACTTCGGTCCGGAAGAATCCGTCATCCTTGCCATGCAGCTGGCCGCACGCCGCGGAGTCCGCGTCCGGATGCTCATCCCCACCCCGAACGAACATCAATACATGGTCGATATTGGCCGGGCTCACTACGAACAACTCATGGAGGACGGGGTCGAGGTCTACGAATACCACGAAGCCGTTCACCACGGCAAAGTCTACATCATCGACGACAATCTATTCGTCCTCGGCTCGACCAATCTCGACGCTCGTTCGCTCCGAATCAACTTCGAGACCACCCTCCTGATTGAGGATAGGGATACCGTCGCCCAGCTCGACAAACATTACGAAGTCTTCTTCGAACGGGCCGAACGCATCGAACTTGAAAAATTCCGCAACCAACCGCTCACCGATAAATTAAAGCAAGGCATCTCCCGACTCTTTGTGCCGATCCTATGAAATTCCGCCTTCTCAGCTTCAACGTCCAAAATCGGCGGACCGAACGCACCGCCCACCTTCGCAGCCGCATGGCGGAGATCGCCGATCTCATCCTCGCGCAAAAGCCCGACGCCGTCTGCCTCCAAGAGGTTCTCCCCGAAGCCTACCCCTACCTCCTCGAACGAATCGCTCCGAAGGACGCGGTCTTCTATCCCCGTGAAGACGGCACCCATACCGGCGAAGGGGTGCCCATTATGCTTCTCGGCGATTGCTTCTCCGTTTTCCACTCGGATCGGTTCTGGCTCTCCCCCACGCCGGATGAACCCTCGATCGGCTGGAAGGCCCGCTGCCATCGGCTGGCCGGAGTCCTCGGCCTCCACCCGAACCAAGATCCGGAGACCCGTGTCTGGCTCATCAATCTTCATCTCGACCACAAGAGCCGGGAGTCCCGGGCGCGCAGCCTCGAACTGCTGGAACAACGGCTTGAGACCTACGACCGCAATCCCGACGACCACATTCTCCTTTGCGGCGATTTCAACATGAGACCGCGCAACCCTCTTTTTCAGGAACTCCTTTCCGGCCCCCCGGGTTTCAAGGACGCTTCCCGTAAAGAAGGAAAACCGGACCGCAGCCAAACCTTCCACGGCTGGAGCCCTCTTCGCCTCGGCCGCGGACGCCTCGACTACTGCTTCCACACCCCCGAACTGCATTGCCAGGAATACCACGTCATTCCCGCCGCCATCGACGGGCGCCGGCTCTCCGATCACAACCTCATTCTGACTGAGTTCGAATCCACTCGCTCGGCCGGATGAGCGAGGAGCCCGGATTGAAGGTTTGAAAGGTGAAGATTTGGCTTTCGAGCCGATCACACGCGAATCGAGAGCTGGAAGCTCTCGCTACTCTGGGCTCTCCCCGAACTCGCATTATACCGAATTTAGGAAGTTTTGATAGTTATGGCGGGATGGGAAATGAGTCTGAGCAAGGCGGCCCAATTGGAGGCGGGTCTGCGACCCGTGCCAATTGGGCTAACGCTGCTCGGGCTCATTTCCCGCCCGTCCCAGGGGGATGCGTCCAGAATCGAAGGTCGCGGCGTTGCAGGGATCGGAGCGTATCTCGATACTAATCAGATCCCTGCGCCTTGCGCTGCTTCGATTCTGCGCTGCACCATAACGGTCAAACCTTACTAAATTCGGTATTACTTGAGTCGTGCGATTCCCACGATAGGGCCCAAATTCCCACCGGCCTACCGACTCACCGACCCACCGACTCACCGACCCACCGACTCACCGCATTCGCGGAAATCCCTGGCCTTGGGATTTGCAGGGAAGGTGGAATGCCGTTTGGCTCTCTTTCCGTGGCGAGAAAATCAAATGGAAAACTTTGGGCGGAATTCGTCCGCAGCGGAGGAACGGCGAAAAACCGGGCCTCCACTCCGGAACGGGTCGACCGACGTCCGATGGACGGCATCATTCTCGGAGTCGATCCCAGTCTACGCGGGACGGGGATCGCTGTGATCGAAACCAAGGGACGCCAGGCGACCCTGCTTCACTCCGAGGTTTTTCGATTTCCGCCGTCTTACAAAACGGAGGGATGCATTGGCGAGATATCCCGGCGCCTCGATAAGATTCTTCAGGATTTCCCCATCAAAGTTGCTGCCGTCGAAGAGGCCATCTACGTCCAGAATTATCGGACCGCACTGGTTCTGGGAGCCGCCCGCGGATCGGCGATCGCTGCCATGGTCCTTCGCGGGGTTGAAATTAACGAATATCCCCCGCTCCGCATCAAACAAGCCGTGGTGGGCTACGGTCGAGCGAGTAAGGAGCAATTGCGCAGCACTCTTGTGCAGATGGTCGCTGGCGCGACCGAGAAAATCTCCCTCGACGAGTCCGATGCGACCGCGGTCGCCATGTGCCACTGGTTCACGACCAAACGGCCCCACATCACCTCCTGACAGTCACTCTCCTCCATTCTGCTCGCTCATGTCCTCCTCTCAGTATGACAGCCTCGTAATCGGTGGGGGATTCGGAGGACTCTCGGCCGCCTGTCGCATCGCTGCAGCCGGGAAATCGGTGCGCCTCCTCGAGAAAAATTCCCACCTCGGTGGGAAATGCGATTATTTTGAGCGGGACGGGTTTCGTTTCGATCTGGGTCCCTCGGTCCTGACCCTCCCCTTCGTCCTCGATGATTTATTTCAATCTGTCGGTCGCGACCGCCGGGACTATCTAGAGATCGAACCGGTGGAACCGGGCTGCAGTTATTTCTTTTCCGACGGATCCCGATTCGATGCCCCCGGGACAATGGACGACTTTGAATCAGCGATTGCCGAGAGCTTTCCCGATGAGATCGACGGATTTCGACGATTCAGAGCCTACATTACGCGCCTTTGGGAAGTCAGCGGACCCGCTTTCCTTTTCAACCCGCCGGGCCTCCCGGCTCTTCGTTCGATCCCTTGGGCGAAAGCCCTCCGAGCCCTCCCCGATTTCCTTCCCGGTCGAATGGAACCCCGGTTGCGGAAATATTTTCGAGATCCTCGCCTCATCCAATTGTTTTCCCGCTTTGCCACCTACAACGGCTCAGATCCACACCAAACCCCGGCCATCTTCAATGTGGTTGCCTACGCCGAGCTGGCCTTTGGCTCTTGGCGATGCCGCGGCGGCATGTACGCCTTGGTCCAGGCGCTCGAAAAACTCGCCGGTGAACTCGGAGTGGGAATCGAAACCAACGCCGAGGTCGACCGAGTTTCTTTCGATTCTCAAGGACGGGTAACAGGAGTCTCACTGTCCGACGGAGAGATGCTCCAGTCCCCCTCCGTCATTTGCAATCAGGACACCCTCCAAAGCCGGACAGGCCCCCTCTTGGCCGATCACCCCGCCCACTCCCAACAGGCCCGGCGCACCGCGCGCAAGGAGGCTTCCAGCAGTGGATTTGTCATCTTGATGGCCCTGCAAAACCGTCACCCCGATCTAGCCTGTCACAACGTGTTTTTCCCGGGAGACTACCGCGAGGAATTTCATGCCCTGTTCACCGAGCCCCGACCTCTTCCCGATCCGACTCTCTACCTTTCGCGCCCCTCGGCCACCGAGCCCCATCTCGCCCCGGAGGGCAAGGAGGGATGGTTCGTCCTCGTCAACGCCCCGAGCCTACAGAAGTTTCAAAATTGGGAAAACGACGCCTACGCCAGTCGAGTCATCGAACAGCTCCTCCAGCGCTATCCGATCGACCCTGAGGAAATCGAATGGTCGCACTACCACGGCCCGACCTTTTATCAGGAATCCTACCGCGCCTGGAATGGATCTCTCTACGGGATGAGTTCCAATACTCAGCGACAAGCCTTCCTTCGCTCCCCGAATCGTGACCGCCGTTGCCCGGGTTTGTTTTATGCGGGAGGATCTGCCCATCCCGGAGGAGGAATTCCCCTCGCCCTCTTAAGTGGCAACTTCGCAGCGGACGCCTGCCTCTCATTTCTCGACCCATGAAGTGGCTGTCGGTTCTCCTCCTCAGCTCCTTTTTCTCCATCACCATCCTCGCAGCGGGTTCATCGGTAACCCCACCTGAGAGCGACTCCACAAGTCGCCCTCCGAAGCACATTCCCAGCAATGCACCCGATCAGGGGAACCTCCCGGAAGAAGAGGATCATGGACTCCTTCGGGGAGACCAATACGACTATCTCGACCATGCCAAAAACTCCGTCTACCTGACATTCGCCGAGAACCTCCAGATCCTCGACAGTTTTCTGTCGGACGGAACCCTCATTGAAGACGAGACCTTCCACAACCGAATCCGGCTGATGCCCTACCTCGTCTACCAAGAGAGCGACTCATCTGACTACCAATTCAAACTGGATTACTACGCCTCCATTCGCCTGCGACGCCTGGAGAAACGATTGAGCCTGATCATCGACACCGGTGACCTCGCACCTCTCCCCAATACCCAGCCCAACGAAGAGGACAACGACCCGCAAATCGGCCTGCAGAAAAGGATCCTCAAAGGCACGTCAGTCAAAGTCGGGGGAAAGGTCCGCTGGCCCCCTGTCGGGTACGTAATCGGCACCTGGTCCCAAGGTTTCCAGCCGATAGACTGGCAGATGATCCCCAAATACAGTGTCTTTTACCAGACAGATGAGGACGGATTTGGCACTGGAGGCAACTTTCTGCTCGGCCGCTGGTGGGACCCGATCATGCTCAAAAGTGACACTGGATTTCGTATTACGGAAGCCACGACTGGTATCGAATGGGCATCCTCCGTCACCTTGGCACATGTCTGGCGATTGATCGAACCCACAGATCGCCGCCCACTCGTCTCTGCCCGGTCCTACAATGAGGGTATCGACCTGATCTATCGTATCTCCGGCCACATCAGCGGACATAAGACGATTGATGAGCATCGCGTCATCGCCAACTATCGCCACCCCCTTCGGAAAAATTGGCTCTTTTTCTTTGTGAGTCCCGAATTATTCTGGCAACGCGAGAACAATTGGGCACCCGAGTTCCGCCTCCGGGTCGGAATTGATGCACTCTTCTGGGGCGTCACTCGGTAACGGAGAGCAAAACCTCTCGTCCCGAAGCTCGCGCCTCACGCGGGATTCACCGTCTCCGAGCAGCTCTCCCGCAAGCTCTATGCGATCCGGTAGAACCTCCTAAACCAGAAGTGGAACCTCTCCAGTGGGTTCCTCAACGATGGGTTTGTCTGCGGTGGGATTCAGCGGATAGCGGAAGAGACGCCCTTCGTAATTCCGGAGAACAATCTCATCCTCCGTCACCTTCTCGACATAGTCGGGATTGATCGGAATTTTCCCTCCACCACCGGGAGCGTCGATGACAAATTGAGGGATCGCATAGCCAGTCGTGTTTCCACGAAGGGCCCGAATGATCTCCACCCCTTTCTCCACCGAAGTGCGGAAGTGGGAGCTTCCCGTGATGAGGTCGCACTGGTACAAGTAGTACGGTCTGACGCGCATCATCAACAACCGGTGGATCAGCGAGCGATAAATCTCGGGGTTGTCGTTCACTCCATTCAGCAGAACCGATTGATTCCCGATCGGAGTTCCGGAGAAGGAGAGGCGCTGGCAGGCTTGATAAAGCTCTTCCGTACATTCCTTCGGATGATTGACGTGGATACTCATCCAGATCGGCCCATGCTTCTTGAGCACCTCACAGAACTTGTCATTGATCCGCTGTGGAAGAAAAACCGGGATACGACTGCCGATACGGATGAACTCCACATGCGGAATCGCCCGCAAACGACCAAGAAGGTAATCTAGCTTCGTATCGTTTAGAAGCAGTGGGTCTCCTCCACTGAGCAAGACGTCCCGTACTTCCGGGTGATTCTCAATATACTCGAGCCCCGCTTCGAAGCTCGGGTGAAAATTGTAATCCTGGGCATTGGAGACGAGGCGACTCCGCGTGCAGTAGCGGCAATACGAAGCGCAACGATCCGTCACCAAAAACAGAACCCGATCCGGATAACGGTGGACCAGACCTTCGACCGGCATAGTGGACTCCTCCCCGACCGGATCGAGAAGCTCTTCGGGTGCGGTGCGCGTTTCGCCGGCACGCGGGATCATCTGGAGCCGAACGGGGCAGTTCGGATCTTTCGGATCGATTAAGTTAAAAAAGTAAGGGGTGATGGCGAGAGAGAGCTTGAATTCGGCAAACCGAGTACCCGCTTTCTCTTCGGGGGTGAGGTCGATATACTTCTCGAGCTGCTCTACCGAAGTGATCCGGTTCTGCAGCTGCCAGCGCCAACTCTTCCACTTTTCCTCTGGGACGTCGGACCAGTAGCCCTGGCCCTTGTACCAATTATCACGGCGATCGTCTGGATACATAAAAATTCTTTCTAACTTTCAGTTGGGAAACTAAAGAGAGTACGGGGGTTCACCTGAAAGTCAAAGGGGTGAACGTTTTCCCTCTTTTGCTCTATTTCGGAGACAAATCTCTGTGAAGCACAAATCCCACGAGAATCCGCAGGTTTTTTCTTTGCGCCCGACACTTCAACCGATCACAAAGACAAATATGGAATACGAACCAGCGGTTTTTGCCCTCGAGGACGGAAGCTGTTTTTACGGCGTTGCTTTCGGCGCCAAGAAAACAGTGGTCGGTGAGGCCGTCTTTAATACGAGCATGACGGGCTATCAGGAAATCCTCACGGATCCCTCCTACTTCAGCCAAATCGTCACGATGACAGCTCCCCAAATTGGCAATTACGGGGTCAATATCGACGACATTGAGTCAGCCCACCCGCAAGCCAGCGGTTTCGTGGTCCGCGAAATTAGCCCGGTCGCCAGCAACTGGCGCTCGACCCAGAGCCTCCCCGACTACCTGAACGAGAATGGCATCCCTGGGATCAGCGGGGTCGACACCCGCGCCATCACCAAGAAGCTGCGCACTTCCGGCGCCATGAAAAGCTGCCTTTCAACGGAAGGCATTTCCGGCGAAGAAGCCGTAAAGCGCGCCCGCGAATGGGCTGGCCTCGTAGGAGTCGACTTCGTCAAGGACGTTACTCGCAAAGAAGAAACACTTTTTGAGGGGACCGCCGAAAGCTGCACCCCGTTTACCGTCATTGGCACCCATCTCGGCAAGATTCGGGAACCGCGGAAGCGTTTCCGGATCGCCGCCATCGACTACGGCTCCAAAGACTCGATGCTCAAGCATCTCTATGACCATGGGTTTGACGTCACAGTCTTCCCTGCAACTTGCTCGGCCGAGGAGATCGAAGCCTTCAATCCCGATGGCGTGTTCCTAACCAACGGCCCCGGAGACCCCGCAGCGGTCACCTACGCCCACGAAACGGTTCGGAGCCTCATTGATCAATATCCGGTCTTCGGGATCTGCTTTGGTCACCAAGTGATCACCCATGCCATCGGAGGGAAAACCTTTAAGCTGAAGTTTGGTCACCGCGGCGGAAATCAGCCGGTCAAAAATCTGGAGACGGGCCAAGTCGTCATCACGGCCCAGAACCATGGATTTGCCTCCGAACCCGATTCCATCGCAGATCGGGCCATCGTGAGTGAAATCAATCTCAACGATAAGACGGTCGCCGGACTCCGATTGAAGGATCGCCCGGTCTTCTCCGTCCAATACCATCCCGAAGCAGGCCCCGGCCCGAATGACGGGACGGGGAACTTCGAGAAGTTTTACCAAATGGTAGCAGCTTTCGCCCAAGAGGGCGAAAGCTGAGAAAAATTAATAGTCGCGCAGCGTGATCAGGCCCCAGAGGAGGGTCACGCTGTCACCACTGTAGTTATCGCGAGTGGTGACTTCATCGACGGACACTCCGGCGGTGGTGAGCGAAGGATGCTTAAAGGTACCTTGCTCCGACTTTACGATTCCGAAGAAGTTATAATTATCGTTCGGCTCGAGCATATTTTCACGCTGAGCGGTAGTCGGTCCGGTATTGCATCCGGATAAGGCAACTAAGCAGAAGGCAGACAACAACAGGGCGATTTTTTTCATCCCGACCAGAATCGACAGCTGTCTGAAGTTTGGCAATGAAATTTTGGCATTTTGCCGGAACGGCAAACGAAAGCGGGCAAAACTTTACCCGATAGGATCTACTGACGAATCATCTTGGCCTTGAGGATCACTTTGCCGGTCCCTTTGTCGGAATGGAGCAACTCCTCCCCTACCACGCGAAGGATGGTTTCTCCGTTCTCTTCGGAAAACCATTCCTTCATCAGCCGCTCAGTATTCAAATCCACGTCGTAGGGCACCCAATCCAGCGACTCCTCACGAAGATATCCCCGGTAGGTCACCGTCTCCCCCTGTTGAGTGACATCGGCAAAGAGGAGGCCGTTGCGAAAGTAGTTTTCCGACTCAATGAAGGTCATTTCGCCCCCAACTTCGAAAGCGGTAAGCCCCTTCAACACATCTCCGGACTTCCAATACTCGGCCGCGAGCGGAAAGGTCCGGATCACTTCGCCACTGGAGTTCTCGACTGAGACTTCCCCTCTCCAAGCTCCCAAATACTGATCCAAATACTCCCGAACGTCTTTCTCGGTCGGCCCGGCTGCCAATACGATGAGGACCGTTGCCAGAAAGGAGAATGAAATTGCGAAGAACCGACTCATCTTGCCTCGCAGACAATCAAGCTGCCCCGATCGGGTCAATCAAACCTCTACGGAGTGAGAGATGTCCTCTCTGGATCAGACGTGCAGAGCAGCGCCACGGCGCGCGTCCACCTCGACGGTGGCCATACCGCAGATCCCCGCGGCCTTGAGACCCGCTTTGCCATCCTCGAAGACAAGGCACCGCAAGGGATCGACTCCGAGCTGCTCCGCAGCCAAGAGGAAACAGTCGGGAGCGGGCTTGCCTCGAGTGACATCTTCGGCGGCCACGATCACGTCGACCATCGAGATCAACCCTGTGACTTCCAAGGATTTCTCGACTGCAAAGCGTGCACTCCCCGAAGCGACCGCTGTCGGAATCCCACGGTCACGAGCCTCCTTGAGGTGCTCGACCACATCGGAAAAAGCTTTCAGGTCATGAATTTTCCGGTGGTAGAACTCTTCTTTGTGCTCTCCTACATTCTCGGCGAGCAGCTTTCCCGGAAAGCGAGCGTTCAGCTCTTCGACGACCTGCAGGAGTGATTTTCCTGCCGAATCATAAAAATAATCCTCCGGAATATCCCAATCCGCGCCAGCTTGTCGCAATCCATAGTTCCAGGCTTCGAGGTGCAAAGGCATCGAATCGATGAGAGTTCCATCACAATCGAAGATGTAGGCATCGAAGCGGCCTGGCGGAAGAGTTAATGACATACGAGAACAGAGAGCATGGTTTGCGCCAGCGTCAAAACGAAATCATTTTCTTTTCCAAATCGTCACAATTGGAGCAAAAGGACAAAAACCCGAATCGTGGATTCTAAGAAGACCCATTCTGGATGACTCCTCCCCTTCCTGACCCATGCTTCGCACCAACTCTTCCGACCCTGCAAACTCACTCACAAAATCAACTTTCCTCCGCTTCCAACATCTTCATAGTGGAGGCTGTCATGGCCGGAACTCAAAAAACAGAAACGGACCCAAAGAAACGGCTACGCCGCACCCACCGGGCGATCCGCGGCCAGCACCGCGAGGAGAGAACGGAAGACTACGTCGAATCGGTCTACCGAATGGAGCGCAATGAAGAACCCGTTCGCGTCGTCGACCTGCAAAAGATTTTCGCCGTCTCCCACGTCACGGTCATCCGTGCTCTTGAAAAATTGAGTGAACAAGGCTTTCTCGAACGCAGTGAAAGCGGGATATCCCTTACGGATAAGGGTCGCGAGCTCGGCGCCTGGTGCTACGAGAGACATCGGCTTGTCGAATCGTTTCTCGTCT
This sequence comes from Puniceicoccus vermicola, assembly GCF_014230055.1. Lineage (NCBI taxonomy): Bacteria > Pseudomonadati > Verrucomicrobiota > Opitutia > Puniceicoccales > Puniceicoccaceae > Puniceicoccus > Puniceicoccus vermicola. Next base: position 44,270 of record NZ_JACHVA010000019.1, read on the forward strand.
CCCTCGGGGTCTCGAAAAATACCGCTTCCAACGATGCCGAAGGCATCGAGCACCACCTGAGTCCGGAAACACTCTCCGCGATGAAGGAACACCTCAACGAACGATAGCCCCCCGGCCGGTTTTGCGGGAGTAGTTCGCCGTAAATTGATCTCCCGGAGATCGAGAATCCAGAATTTGCGATTTCCGACAGGCTCGATGGACCCAGTCCCACCTACGAAGCCGAAGCGACTCGCAGCGCTTTGACTTGCGCCTTTTCGGAGAGAGGCCGACCGGGGAAACAGACCCTCGCCACGGCCTCTTCGAAGTCATTGGCACCGCGGAGGATGCCAATTTCGAGGCGAAGAAAATAGATCGGAAGGCCGAAATCGATCTGCGAGCCGATCCGCACTGCGTCCTTTTCGGTAGTCACCAGAAAATCGACTCCGATTTCCTTCGCCTGCTCTCCGATCGACAGCAGCTCACGATCCGTAAACCAATGATGATCGAGGAAGCGGCGGTTGTAGCGAATCGTGGCCCCGTTATCACGGAGAAAAGCTTCAAACCCCTCGGGCACGGCGATCCCACTGAAGGCTCCGACCCGTGCACCCTTTAACTTCTCGACCGGGAACTTTTCGTTCAGATCGAGACTCTGCAGGTGGGTGGGCCGGTGCGAGCACTCAATGATTTCCACCTCAGGATGGTGTTTATGAATAAACCCTTCGAGCTCCTCGGAGGGCGAACCGTCCGACTTGGTCAAAAATACATACGATGCCCGCTTTAAATGGCTCACGGGCTCGCGGAGAATTCCTCGGGGCAGCAGCCGCCGGTTACCAAAAGGATTGGTCTTATCGACGAGGACCAGATTCATACTTCCCTTGAGAGGGAGATACTGCAGACCATCGTCGAGGATCAAGGTGTCACACCCAAAACGACGAATGGCATACGCGCCCGCTTTGACCCGGTTTTTATCGACCAGCACGTGGACGCCGGGAAGATTTCGAGCGAGCATGTAGGGCTCATCCCCTGCTTCCTCGGGGCCCATCAATACCTTTTCCCCGTCGCTGACGATCCGCGGAGGGGGCTCGGAGACGTGCGTAACCGCCCGCCACCACTTCTTATAAAAAGGCTCCTTCTTGCTCTTATATCCTCGGCTGAGGATGGCGACCTTTCGCCCCTGCTCGTGGAGACTGCGGGCAAACTTTTCCACCACCGGTGTTTTACCGGTTCCCCCGACCGTCAAATTCCCGACTACGACCACCAAACACCCGAGCGGACGATTGCGGAAAATCCGATTGCTATAAAGATACCAACGGAAGCGGACGATCGACTCGAAGAGATACGAAAACCCGTTCAGGATCGAACCGACCACGGTGGCCGAACGGCCAGTTCTGCGGTCGTAAACCACATCGACCAGAAACCCTTCCAGCGCGTCGAGACGGCTTTTGAACTTGGAATGTTTTTTCGGCTGGGAACTCACTCGTTCGTCACCCTCGACTCCATCGCCCTAAGCGGACGGATGAACCATGCTCATGGGGTCGAGCGCGGCGTCGAGAGTTTGTTCATCAAGAAGTCCTTCTTCAAGAACGACTTCACGCAGGGTTTTATTTTCGGCAAAAGCTTTCTTGGCCACCTTCGAGGCCTTGTCGTAACCGATGTGCGGATTCAGGGCGGTGACGAGCATCAGCGAACGTTTTACGAGCTGGTCACAGGTCTCGGTGTTGGCCTCAATGTCAGCGACACACCGATCGGCAAAAGTCTTGGCCGCATTCCCCAGAACCTTGATCGACTCGTGGAGACTGTAGGCAATGAGCGGGATGGTGACGTTGAGCTCGAAATGACCATCGCGACCACACATGGCGACCGTGTTACCGAGGCCCATCGCGTACATGGAAGATTGGACCAGCATCTCGCTCATCACCGGATTGACCTTGCCCGGCATGATCGACGATCCGGGCTGAGTGGCAGGAAGAGCGATCTCACCGAGACCCGACCGAGGGCCCGATCCGAGGAGACGGATATCGTTCCCGATCTTGGTCAAGCTCGCGGCGATGGTCGTCAGGAGGCCCGCAACCTCGACGGCGTCATCCCGGCCCCCTTGGGCTTCAAAGTGGTTGTCGGCTTCCCGGAAGGTGATTCCGGTTTTCTCGGACAGAATTCGGGCGACCTTACCGGGGAAATCCGGATGACAGTTGATGCCGGTTCCGACCGCGGTTCCGCCAATCGCGAGTTCCCCGAGAATCCCAACCGCTTTTTTCGCCCGCTCGACGCCCTTGCGAGCTTGAGCAGCATACCCGGAAAACTCCTGCCCCAGAGTCAACGGAGTCGCATCCATGAGGTGGGTGCGGCCAATCTTGACGACTTCCTTAAAAGCTTCGCTTTTCTTCTCAAGTTCTTCGGCCAGATGCTCCAGCGAGGGGATCAGAGTCTCCTGCAGGGCGAGAGCAACGCTCACGTGAAGAACCGTCGGAACAATATCGTTCGAAGATTGCCCCATATTCACATCGTCATTCGGGTGAACTGGCTCCTTGGCACCAATCGGCTTCCCCGCATACTGGCAAGCCAGGTTCGAGATCACCTCGTTGATGTTCATGTTCGAAGAAGTGCCGGACCCGGTCTGGAAAACATCGACCGGAAATTGCTCCATATGACCGCCGTCCATGACCTCATCGGCAGCCTTGCGGATCAACTCCGCCTTTTCCTGACTCAGGCGACCGAGTTCCTCATTTGCGGAAGCACAGGCGGCCTTCACAAGGCCCAGACCTTTGATAAAACCATCGGGCATCCGATACCCACTGACTGGAAAATTCAAAACAGCCCGCTGTGTCGAGGCTCCGTAGAGAGCTTCGTCGGGGACCTGCATTTCACCCATGGAGTCTTTTTCCGTACGCATGACGAGGAGGATGAAAATCAATTCCCAGGAAGGCCAGCCTTTTCCTCTGGCCCGCCCTCCCCTCCGTGCAACCAGAAGTGCGGGGACTTCGGCTGGCGATTGCTGCCATTTTGTAAGAAAGCCCTGAAAAAGTTAAGTGGTGCGCGGTGCTTCAGCCCGCGTGTCTAAGCATAAGAAGATTCCGAAGACGCGGGCTGAAGCACCGCGCTCCCCTCAAGACCGAGAAAAATGAAATCACTTCGATCCAAAACTTTCCGCACTTGTCGTTACACCTGAAGGAATCACTACCCTCGGTATCCTTATACACTAGACCGAGAGGCATGCGGGGCGGAATGAATTCCGAGCTCCTATGGAAAGGCCTGATGCTCAAACCTCGGAGTCGAAAAATGGATGAAAGGACGTGCGAGTAGGAGGGCAGACCAGCGCCAGCGGGTGGGAAGTTTTTCCGCACAAATGGATCATACCTGCCATTCGCACCTAGAGACCACCCTCCCCGCATTGCTGGCGAGAGCCTAATCCTCAGGAAATGTAAATTCTAACTCAGCTTCCTTCGGCTTCGGCCGAAACCACTGAGCGCTTGAAGAGGACGCGAGTGATCCACCCGTAACGCGGGGCAAAGAGCCAGGCGAGGAGGAAGAAGAGCCCGGTTGCCACCGCCATCATTCCTGTCGTCGTCGTACTCTCGAATCCGATGAGCGGAGGCACCACCAAGGCCAAAAGGTGCCCGATTAAGGCGCTGAGCGCTCCGATAATGCTGGCTAGGATGAGCATCAACCCCAGCCGATCCGTCAGCAGATGGGCCGTCGCCGCCGGAGTGACCAGCATGGCGATAACGATGATGCTCCCCACCGCTTCAAATGCTGCGACCGTGGTCACTGCCACCTGGGTCATCAAGAGGTAGTGCATCCATTGCGCGTTGATCCCCTGAGTGGTGGCGAGATCCGGATCGAAGGAGCTGATTCGCAGTTCCTTGAAAAAGGCGATCACGATGAAGAGATTCAGGAGGCTGACGATTCCGAGAACGATCGCCGAACGCGGCACCTCGACCAGCAGATCTCCGATCGAGAACGTCCATGCGGTATCCCAGGCGGCGACTTCGATCGAACCGTAGAGAACACAACCAGGATCCAAATCCACATGATCGGCCGCCTGGACAATGAGGAGGAGGCCGATGGCAAAGAGAGTCGTAAAGACAATCCCCATGGAAGCGCCCCGATCCACCTTACCCCAGGAACTGATCCATTGGGTAAAGACCGCCGTCAAGACCCCGACAACCGCGGCCCCGACAAACATCGAAAGACTGGCCCGGGCACCTGTAACCAAAAAGGCGATCGCCAATCCCGGCAACACTGCGTGGCTAATCGCATCCCCCATCATGCTCATCTGGCGCAGGACCAAGAACGAACCCGGCAAAGCACAGGCGATCGCTGTCAGAGCACCGATAATGACAATCCACGTGTCTATTGAATACCAAATCATACTGCCTCCTTTCGAGATATACCGATCTCGTGCGGGCTCTCCGGCATAGAGGCCATTTTCAATTTCGACTCCAGCTCCCGGACCATCTCGGTGCTCAGAAGGTGCTCGACCGAATCCGCATCGCGGTCGACGTGACTCGCGGCGATATCCGCGTGAGTAAAGAGGAAGATCTCCCAAAGCCGGTGATTCCGCGTCGTTCGGTAGGCCTCCCCAAATCCTGATTCGGACAAACGAAGCGTCCGCCAATCAACCCACTCAATGTGGTCCTCGCCTTGGGCTCGTTTCACCAATTTCTTCAACTGCCGTGGACTCCAAGTGCGATGATGAAGAAGTTGATCATAAGAGATATCGACATTCGCCGGTCGAAGTGACTCCTCTTTCCAAGTTTTCTCCTGGATCTCAAAGACGGCGCGCAACAGATGCTGACGGCCGACCTTTCTCTTCAATCGCCGCATCGACATACTGCGCCGCAAGATCCCCCGGGAGGCCCCGAAGATCATGCTAAAAAAGAAGATCGCTGCAGCCATGAGGACAATCACGGCTCCCGCTGGCAAGCGTGGGAGCAAAGCGCTCACCCCCGCCCCAAGCCAACCGCTCACACCACCGATCACCCCCGAAAGGATCAGCATCGTCCGCAAGTCGTTGGTCCAAAATCTGGCGGCTGCAGCCGGAGTAATCAGAAAAGCGATGATGAGAATCAACCCGACCGACTGAAGCCCGACAACAGTCACCGCCGCCACCAGAATCAACATCAGGACATCGAGCAACGACACGGGCCAGCCTTGGCTCCGAGCAAACCCTTCATCAAAACACAGGAGGGTAAATTCTTTGAGCAACAAAATCGAGCAGATCAAGGCGGCTACTGCGACTCCGGAAAGCAGCAGGAAATCCCGAAAGATCATCGACGCCGTCTTCCCGTAAATGAAATATTCCAGACCCGCCGCACTCGCACTGGGCATATTCTGGACCATCCCGAGAACCGCCACTCCTGCCCCAAAGAAAACACTCAGGACGATCCCCATCGCAGCGTCATCCTTAATCCTCGAGGTTTTGCGGATCAGCAAGACGAGGCCAACCCCCAGCAATCCAGTCACCGAAGCTCCCGCGAGCAAAACAGCGAGACTCTTCCCCTCTCCAAACAGGGTCACCCCGAGAATAAAGGCGATTCCGATCCCAGGCAAACAGGCGTGCGAAAGGGCATCCCCCATCAAGGAGCGCTTCCGCAAAAGTAGGAAGCACCCCACCAGTCCCGAAGCCAGCCCGAGGATGAAGGTGCTCGCGACCACGAGGCGCGTATTGTATTGCTGAAGAGTCACCACCTCCCAAATCGATTCGAAAGAAGGCCAATCGAATCCTCGATCCTGCAAACTCGAAAAGCTCCTCGGCCCGGATTGAGCCATCCCCGATTGCATCGGAACCACTACCGCGAGAAGAAGACCGAGGACCCGGCCCATTCCCGCTTTCATCCGAGACGACTTCATGACCGATCTGCCTGAGAGAGTGCGTGTCCCGCTTCCGCCAGAAGACTCAACTTCCCACCGTAGGCCTTCCGCAGATTTTCCTGGGTAAACACCTCTTCGGTCGGACCGGCCGCCACGACTCGCATATTCAGAAGAATCACCCAGTCAAAATACTGCGCGACGGTCGCCAAATCGTGATGGACGACCAGAGTCGTCTTCCCCCGATGCTTCAGATCTTTTAATAGCGTAACGATTGCTCGTTCGGTCGCCGCATCGACTGCCGCAAAGGGCTCATCCATAAAATAAACTGTGGCGTCCTGGGCCAAAGCCCGAGCGAGGAAGACTCGCTGCTGCTGCCCACCCGACAACTGACTGATCTGACGGTCCGCCAAATGACCGATCCCGACTCGATCCAACGCCTCACGGGCGATGTCTTTGTGCTTCTTTCTGACGGGCCGAAACCAACCGATCCGCCGATAGAGTCCCATCGCCACCACATCGACCGCACTGACCGGAAAATCCCAGTCCACGCTTTCACGCTGCGGAACATAGCCGACAAGAGACCGCTGCTTGCCATAAGGCTTCCCGTAGACCTTCACCTCCCCCGACGCCACCGGAATCAAATCCAAACAGGCCTTAATCAGCGTGCTCTTCCCCGCGCCATTGGGCCCCACGATTCCGACCAACTTTCCTTCTGGGATGTCGAGATCAATGTCCCACAAAACTGGCTTACGGTGATAGGCTACCGTCAAATCATGAATGGAAAGCGGCGCCTCCGGAGAATGATCTTCACCGCGGGAATAGGAATCCTGCGGCGGAGCCATTTTTTGAAAAAATTTCGACATGAGAAAATTCGTAAACTCGGTTACTGAACAGATTTGAATTGGAGGAAAACGGCTTCAGCTTCGCTCAAAATAGAAGAGTGCGATAAAAAGAGACAACCGCACTTCTAGTGCCAGAGTTTCGGCTCAACGGGAGTTTGAGAGTTTACCATTCATCCCTCCCTGAGGAGCCTCTCCTCCAAGAGCTCTGCTGATAGTGGTCGCATTGTGATCGATCATTCCGATATAGGTTCCTTCATAAGATCCTTCCGGCCCCATGGCGTCGGAAAACAAAGAACCCCCGATTTGGAGATCGTGCCCCCGCGCTTTTGCCCCCTCGACCAGAGCCCGGACATTCTTATCCGAAACCGAAGTTTCGACAAAGACAGCGGGAATTTGATTATCGACCAGGAAATCGACCAAATTCTCAATATCTCGAACGCCCGCTTCGGATTCAGTGCTAATCCCCTGAATACCTTTCACCTCAATCCCGTAAGCACGCCCCATGTAATTGAAGGCATCGTGGGCAGTGACCAAGTATCGTTGATTTTCCGGAATGGAGCCGATCACTTCCGTCGCGTAGGCGTCCAGCTCCTCCAGTTTTTCAATGTAGGCTTCCGCGTTCGCGGCGTAGAAATCCGCATTCTCTGGATCATACTCCTCCAGAGATTCGGCGATCACATGAGTAGCCATGATCCATCCGTCGACATCCATCCAGACATGGGGGTCATAGTGATCGGCCTCGTCCGTCATCACATAGTCTTCGCTCTCGAGGATTTCTTCCGTTACCGCATAAACGGGTTTCCCTTTGCGGGCGACGCGGATCAAAACGTCCGCCATTTTCCCCTCCAGCATCAAACCGCTGTAGAAGACGATGTCCGCCCGACTCATCGCAACCACGTCTTTGCGCGTCGGTTTGTAGAGGTGAGGGTCAATCCCTTCTCCGATGATTCCTTCGACCTGCGCTTTATCTCCAGCGATGTTCTTCACCACATCAGTGATCATTCCCACCGTCGTCACCGCTTTGTAGGGATAGGAGTCGGGGGCTGCGAACAAGGCACTTCCCGCCAACAAGAGTCCACCCAATGACGCGGCGATTTTTTTCCAGTAATTCTTCATAATCTTCGAGGGTTTGCTCAGTCGTTGTCCATTCGCTTTAAAATCCAGAATGTAGCTATAGCTACACCCTTCAATGTATCCTTGGCTACATTCCGGTTCTGTCAACGCCCTTTTCGAGAAATTCATTGCTGGAGACCAGCCCGTGAAAGCCTCCCTTCCCTGCCGAAGACGACAAAAACGTTTCAAAAGGGATTCGATTCCCGTAATTCCCTCGTTGCACCCGAGCCCGGGAATCTTTGAAATCCGAACTCGAACCTTCACGACTGCAAACCATGCCGAACAACACTGCTATCAAGGAAGCCGTCGACGCCGGGAAACTTCTCGCTGCGTCCGCCGAAAATTTGAACACCTGGCTGCAGAGCCCGAGTCTACCCCAATGGGCGATCGACTCGCTCAACGAGCTCGTGGAGCAGGAGCAGTGGGAGGAGCTCAATGATCGTTTCTTCCAAAACATGGCTTTCGGGACCGGGGGCATGCGGGGACGCACGATTGGTAGCGTCGCCACCTCTCAGGAACTCGGAGCCGGCGGGCCCGACAACCCCGATCACGCCGCGATCGGCGCGAATGTGCTCAACGACATCAACGTCACCCGGGCAACGATGGGCCTCTTCCGCTATACGAAAGGCTTCCTTGCGGCGGATGGCCGTGATTACGAAGTGCCGAAGCTGGTCATCGCGCACGACGTCCGATTCTTCTCCCGCCACTTTTGCGAATTGGCCTCATCCGTCTGGAATCAGATGGGGGGACAAGCCTACATTTTCGACGGTCCCCGCTCGACTCCGCAGTTGAGCTTTTCGGTTCGTTTTCTCGGGGCTCACACCGGCATCGTCATTACCGCGAGCCACAATCCCTCGCACGATAACGGGTACAAAGTTTACTTTGAAGATGGCGCCCAAACCGTCTCCCCACACGCCGAGGGAATCGTCGGAGAGGTCGATAAGGTCTCTCTCGATGAAACCGCCGAGTTCCTCGAAAAGGATCTCTCCCGGGTCGTCACCCTCGGTGAATCCGCCGACTCCGCCTACCTCGACGTCCTCGAAGGCAGCGTTCTCGACCGGGATCTTCTCAGCCGCAACCAGCCGAAGGTCGTCTTCACCGCGATTCACGGCACGGGCCGAGTTTCCTCGATTCCCCTTCTCAAGCGCCTCGGTCTCGAAGTCTCGGAAGTGCCGGAACAGGCGATCGCTGATTCCCGCTTCCCGACGGTGAAGTCTCCGAACCCGGAAAATGCCGAAGCTCTTTCGATGGCAATCGCCCAAGCCAAAGAGGAAGGCTCTGACCTCGTCGTCGCCACCGATCCGGATGCGGACCGCATGGCCGTCGCCGTCCGGCGTGAGGATGGGGAAATGGTTCTGCTGACCGGCAACATGATCGGCTCCATCCTCGCCGAGTTCCGCATCCGCCAGATGAAGAAGAACGGGCTCCTCCCCGAGGAAGGCACCCAGAGCGCAACGTTGATCAAGACGTTCGTCACCACTCCCCTGCAGGAACGCATCGGCCACGGGCATGGGCTCAAGGTCATCAACACCTTGACCGGATTCAAATGGATCGGGGCCAAGCTCCGCCAATATCAGGAAACCCTCGACCAGAAGCTCCGGGAGACTCAGGGCATTGTCCTTTCCTACGACGATACCGACTACCAGACACGGGCGCGCCTCCTCCTCGAACACAGCACCTTCTACGTCTTCGGCGGCGAAGAAAGCTACGGCTATCTCGCCAACGACCTTATCCGCGACAAGGATGCGAATGCGGCGGTTCTCATGTTCTGCGAGCTGATGGCCTCCCTGAAGGAAGAAGGCAAAACCGTCCTCGAGTTCCTCGACGAAATCTATCTCAAGCACGGCTACCACCTCGAGCGCCTCGGCAACGTCTACTACGAAGGCGCGAGTGGAGCTGCCAAGATTGCCAACATTCTCAAATCCTACCGCGAGAATCCCCCGAAGGAAATGAATGGCGTGGCCGTCGAGAAGTTCACCGACTTCGGCACTCAGACCATCCACGATGCCGATGGGGACGTGATTCCGAGCCAGGATTTCTATTTCGTCAGTCTGGCCAATGGCCACAGCTACGCCGTGCGCGGCAGCGGAACCGAGCCCAAGATTAAATTCTATGTTTTCGGCCGCCAAGAAGTCGCCAGCGAGGAAGAACTACCCAAGGTAAAAGAATCCCTCGAGGCCGACCTGAAAGCCCTCCGCGAAGCCATTGAAGCCGACGCCGCCGAGCGCGCCGGATAAGAATGGTCCTCGAAGGATAAGAACCGACCCGATTGGAGAACACCGATCGGTTGAGTTTTCCGAGAGCCGGGGCCCCGCCGCCCCGGCTCTCGCTGTTTTCAACGAATGGCTCAGCCCAGAACGTGCGGATGGTGATCTCAGTGAAAAAGACCACTGGCAGAAAAGGACCCCACCCAGGACCGCTTAAGCTGCCGCAAAACCTCGAAAACGCTTCCGAAGCCCCCAAGAACCCTTCTCGCCAAACCGATCCGTTCACGCCATCGCACGGTGGGCGCTGAAGCGACCCACCCACTGTGGGGCACGGCCTTCAGCCTTGCCCGCGCAAACTCGAAAACGCTTCCCATAGATCCAAAGAACACTGCTCGCCAAACCGATCCGCTCACTCCATCGCACGGTGGGCGCTGAAGCGACCCACCCACTGTGGGGCACGGCCTTCAGCCTTGCCCGCGCAAACTCGGAAACGCTCCCCACAGATCCAAAGAACCCTTCTCGCCAAACCGATCCGCTCACTCTATCGCACGGTGGGCGCTGAAGCGACCCACCCACTGTGGGGCACGGCCTTCAGCCTTGCCCGCGCAAACTCG
>NZ_JACHVA010000020.1 GCF_014230055.1 Puniceicoccus vermicola
CGTTAGCAAAAAAAATGAAATCGATTCCACATTGGTTGCGTATTTGGATTCAATCCGCACTTATCGGGGAAATCTACCCTTCGATTCGAGCAATAGCGGTTAAGTTCACAGATTCAAAAGAATTCACACTGCGCTACTATCTAGAAAAAGAACCTACAGATTTTGATCGAGAATCGTGCTCAATGGTGATGACAGAAATCTTGGCAAATACATCCTCAAAAGAAGAAATAAAAAAAGTGAAAGAAGAATGTTTTTTCTCAGATAAGCTACTTCGTGATATCGATGTATTAGATGGTTTGGTTTTTGCTCGGAGAGAATATGAAATTGAAAAATAAATACGCTAACAAGGCGAGCGAGAGGAATGCCGAGATCGCTCCGCTCACTCAGCATCCCTCCTCTTGACGTTCACTAAAAAAATGGTCATCTTTACAGCTAAATTTTGGAATTTCATGTCAAAGCTTACTTTTGGCATTTCGATCTTACCGATACTGGTAGCAATCGGATTTGGGCTGCACACATCGAACTTTCTTGAAACTGCAATAGCCGCAGAAGCAGAAATCATAGAATTAATCCCAAGAGAAAGTGACGGGAGCACACTTTTCGCCCCCGTCTATGTATTTGAAGATATTGAAGGGAATGAAATAAAGAAGTATTCCAGCACCGCAAGTTTCCCACCTCCGGGTCAAGTCGGAGATAAAATCGAGATTCTCTACTCCAAAGAAGAACCAAAAAAATCGAGACAGAATACCTTTTTCGACAAGTGGGGCATCTCCGCGATAACTGGAGGGTTGGGAGTCTTCTACCTTTTGCTCTCAGCATTAATAATCTACCTCACAGGGAAACAGCTAAAAAAAGAAAGAGAGTGAACCAGACGCTACTAGTCAATGTCGCTTCGCGCCATGCTAGAGCTCGACGATATGCAGAGAAGAAGAATGAAATTTATAGCCCTGATCGTGTTCTTGCTGCCTTGTGTATCCTTCGCGAATGAGTTTCTCAAGCTAAAGAAGATCGAAGGGCTTGAAGAGAATGAAACCATTCGATTTTTAGCTGACTGGCGAGATACCCACCCCGAAAAAGAATTATTCGAGGTTTCGAAGGGATTTATGATTCCTAAGGGTCCCAGCTACATAGATGTCATCTTTAACTCTATGTGGGATGGCAAGAAAGCGAGATACTCCGCCTCCATGATCAGAATCCCCCTGAAAAAGAAAATCTATCAGGGTGAGATGCTCAGTTCGGAGCCGGAAAGGATTGATGAAGTGGCTTTTGTGTATTTGAAAGGAAGTCGTGCTTCCGTTAATCCAAGCTTAACACAAAAGGATTGTATGGTTCTCCGCGATGAACTTCAGAAAGTCAGGGAGGCTGAATTCGAAGGCACAAGAATCCCATTTTCCCTTATTCAGCCTTTGATCACTGAAATTTACTCCCCAGAGGCAGGTCTCTATATCATGAAGCTAGGGAGCGCTGCTACGTATTCATCGGAATCTTACCATTTAGTCGTGAAGGCCAAAGAAGGCGAAACCACAGCCGAGCTTCGGCATCGAACCAATCTTGCGATCCCTTGAAACGCATATC
>NZ_JACHVA010000021.1 GCF_014230055.1 Puniceicoccus vermicola
CGTTAGCAAAAAAAATGAAATCGATTCCACATTGGTTGCGTATTTGGATTCAATCCGCACTTATCGGGGAAATCTACCCTTCGATTCGAGCAATAGCGGTTAAGTTCACAGATTCAAAAGAATTCACACTGCGCTACTATCTAGAAAAAGAACCTACAGATTTTGATCGAGAATCGTGCTCAATGGTGATGACAGAAATCTTGGCAAATACATCCTCAAAAGAAGAAATAAAAAAAGTGAAAGAAGAATGTTTTTTCTCAGATAAGCTACTTCGTGATATCGATGTATTAGATGGTTTGGTTTTTGCTCGGAGAGAATATGAAATTGAAAAATAAATACGCTAACAAGGCGAGCGAGAGGAATGCCGAGATCGCTCCGCTCACTCAGCATCCCTCCTCTTGACGTTAAGACTATGAAAAAACTACTTTTGATCACTCTTTTCTTAATGCCATTTTTGGCATCTGCCGAAGACGCAAGAGAGCAATGGAAGGGATTCTACAAGGGAATTTACTCGCTCGTGACCCCAAACGGAGAAAAGACGATACCACGCCCCTTCTCAATGGTCTTAGACGATACGATGCCAGGGGGCTACATTCGACTTACTTTCGCTGAAGCCTTCTCAGAAGGTTATCGTGAACAGGTCGAGATACTTGAAGTTACCATTGCGAACCTAAACCAAAGAAAAGATCATTCGCCTCCCACGATTACCGAGGAGCGATTTTATTTACCAGCTGTCTTCGTTAACCCAACTGAGTTTGAAGCTAACGTGATAAAAGGCGGATTTGACGGCGAAAAATTGATTTCCGGAACGATTGTAACCTACAAGCTATCGCTAGATGAAGCTCCCAAAGAGGATATGCGCATTATCTTTAAAGCTGGACGTGCCCCTTGAAAATAAATTTTAACCAATCGCAGTGAGCAATGTCGCTATCGCGCCATCGCTCATGCTCCACGTTAGGTAAATAAATATGGCAAACGAACAATACGTCTTCATCAGCGAAAAAGCGATTCCTAGTCGTCAAGAGTGGCAAGAGTCCATTGATGCCCTTGGATATGACTTTCAGTTGGACTCTGAACTGAAACCAAAAGAAGATTCAGGCTATTCGCCATGCAAACTTGAGGGGAAAGAAACTGGAGTAGAAATTTATTATCAAGCAGTTGCCGAGTTAGTCGACGACCCTTCGGAAATCGAAGAATTAACAAAAGGACGAGATTATTGTATTTCGTTTAGATGGGGCGGCTCTATGGCAGAGTGCACTTGCGCAATTATTGCTTCTGCAGCCTTATTGAAGAATTTTGATGGGGTCGTTTCCTACGAATTCGAAGCCCCCTCGGACCTAGAAGCATTAATCAAGGACTTGGATTTCACGATACCAGAAGCCAGAAAAGAACTGTCACCCAAGAAACCAAACCTAGGAAAAAATGCTGTAAGCAGCTCAAGTTCAGAACCTAAGCCTAAGAGTCGACTATGGTGGAAGTTCTGGAAATGAAGAACCTAACAAGGCAGTCGTATCAACTCCGTTACGCGCTCCGCGCTTCACTCCGTGATACACTTTGACGTTCTGCAGAAAAATGAAAACAATCGTCATTCTACTTATCCTCAGTCCCCTGCTATGGGCCGCAGAATTGGATGACGCAGATTTCAGTCGATTCATACTTATCAACGATGGAACGGGAGCAAACGAAGATGAACCGCAGGAAGGACAGAAAGGAATTGTTGAGTCTGATCTTCTTGCCGAATTCGGCTTCAAGAGACTCACCGAATCGGAAAAAGAGGAAGCACAGAGACTAGCAAGCGAGTATTGGTTTCAGACTTACGGTTTACTCGCGGAGGAAAGGCTTATCCCTGATTTCAGCTTCCAACTTGAAGAAGAAATTGATGGATTGGGAAGTCCGGAATCAAAGATTTGGCAAGTTCAAGTTCAGCACATGACAGGCGGAATCAATGCTCTTATTTGGATCAACGCTGAGACTAAAGAAACAAGAGCTTGGGGAATTGAAAGAGAACTAAAAGAAATTGAGCAGAAC
>NZ_JACHVA010000022.1 GCF_014230055.1 Puniceicoccus vermicola
AACGTCAAGAGGAGGGATGCTGAGTGAGCGGAGCGATCTCGGCATTCCTCTCGCTCGCCTTGTTAGCGTATTTATTTTTCAATTTCATATTCTCTCCGAGCAAAAACCAAACCATCTAATACATCGATATCACGAAGTAGCTTATCTGAGAAAAAACATTCTTCTTTCACTTTTTTTATTTCTTCTTTTGAGGATGTATTTGCCAAGATTTCTGTCATCACCATTGAGCACGATTCTCGATCAAAATCTGTAGGTTCTTTTTCTAGATAGTAGCGCAGTGTGAATTCTTTTGAATCTGTGAACTTAACCGCTATTGCTCGAATCGAAGGGTAGATTTCCCCGATAAGTGCGGATTGAATCCAAATACGCAACCAATGTGGAATCGATTTCATTTTTTTTGCTAACGCTGAAGCCATACGCGAAGGTCAGCGCGGAGCGATGGCCGGAGTTGTATGGGCTGACTGGTTGGACCATTCTTTTCTTCTCATCTCGAAATCTCCAATGGTCTGATTGTTTCGAGTTCAGGCCAAGACTCTACGTCTCTTCCATCTATCGACCAAGCCTCTAGTTCGGTGATGGATCCATTGCTTTCCCATAGCGTGATTCCCACCATGCCGGTTTCTGTGTCCCCACCTTGGAAGTCTGCTAAAATCGAACTTTCTTTTTCTCTTTTAGCTCCAGACGTGAACATTACAGTTGGGCAAGATCCGCATCCACATCGTCCAAGGACTTGAAGCGAATCTAGTTCTTTCTCTCGTTCTGGTTGAGTTTCAGAGATCAGCTTTCGGAGAATCGCTCTTTCCGATTCGGAAAGTTCACGATTGATGGGAATGCTGTAGGGAAACGTATTCAATTTTCTATTTCGTCCAACGTAGGTGATAGACGCCCGACCTGAGAGGTTAAGCGTGCAAGTGATTATAAGTATTTTCAGGCGGGTTACTCGGGTTGTCTACTCACCCTGGTTCTAAAATTTTTTGGAGAGGCCATGGTTTTTATATGTGATTCTTTTAATTTTCTCTTCTTCTCTTGAAGTAGTTAAAGATCAAGAGGAGGCCTATTATGGCAAGCAGGACTCCATGTATTCTTACGTGAATTCCTTCTTCAATTGCGCCTGGAGATTTCCTTGAGTGAACCCAGCCGTTTATCGCGAAAATCGTTCCACTGAGTGCAAGAAGTGCACCGAATGATAATGCGAGTAATGTGGGCTTATCTTTCATTCGTAGAACGTGGAGCACTATCGCGCCTGTAGCGCGGAGCGCGAAAGGAGTTGATAGCTGCGTCTGGATCTATGCTCCATTTGGTCAGTTGGTTGTGGTTGCATCATCGGTGATTCCGTCTCCTTCTAGAATCCGGAAAACAGAGAAGCTATAATTTCAAAAATCATAGCAACCCCCTCGACGACTAACTCCATTATGGCTGCTAGGATTTCTAAGAAGCCATCCGCGCTTTCAGTAAATGCTGGCCCGACGATTGACGCTAGCGCAGCAGCGTAGACAGCCATGAATACGAAAGTAAGCTCGAAGATCAAAACCAAGATCGTGGTAATCAGAATCGTGAATACTCCTAAAGCGGCAAAAGCCCTTTGGATAGTCCCGTGCTTTCGCTTCTTTTGTTCTTCATTCATTTTTCTGTAGATCGTAGAGAGGAGTCGATGCGAGGCCAAGCGATTTAGCTCATCACGAGCGCGTGAACTCGCATTGACTCGCTCGACTGGTTCTAACCAGCCCTTCAGTCGGTTGAGATTTCAGTTTCAACATAGAGATGACATTCATCGCATACAAGGAATAGAATATTTCCTTCAAAGCCTGTTGGTCCCATCCACTTCTTTTTCATTTTCTTTCCGCATTTCGAACAACTCGCACTGGGTAATAGAGTGAATTTCAACTTCGACAGTATGGCGCTCTTTTTCTCCTCGATTCTCTCTGTTTCCTTTTCATCCAGATAATAGAGCAGTTCTGGGTATTCAGGATGATTGAGAGTCTTCATTTCTTTTCTTAGAACAGTGTTATCTCTCAAACTCAGTTTGAGATAACCCGGAGGGGTTGGAGGGTTGAGTCGTGACGTTTTTCACGGATTTCGGCGTGTGCTTGAGGATTGTAAAGCTCTCGTATCAGGCAAGATGTGGAGCCTTGACCTTATCGGAGCAAAGCGAGAATCTGGTCCGATAGCAAGCTCGATCTTCCGGCAAATACACAACTCA
Source organism: Puniceicoccus vermicola (assembly GCF_014230055.1). Taxonomy (NCBI): domain Bacteria; kingdom Pseudomonadati; phylum Verrucomicrobiota; class Opitutia; order Puniceicoccales; family Puniceicoccaceae; genus Puniceicoccus; species Puniceicoccus vermicola. The sequence goes on from NZ_JACHVA010000022.1 coordinate 2,201, forward strand.
GGGAGCGGTTCCCGGGATGAGTTGAGGATATGACGGAAAGTAACAATGATTGAAAGGGCTGATTCGATTTCGTAAGATCCTATTACTTAGTGGAATAAGAATTACTTTGAGCCGGTCAGAAGTGGCATGGCGCCCGGAAAGTACTCAACTCAGGCGATTTACCGGTGGACTTTAAGTGAAATTATGTTCACTATCTCTAAATTATGAATAAACTTCATTTCCCTCGATGGGCCGAGGTGCTGGAGCAAAGCAACCTGCCTGAATCGGAGCGAGGTAGTTTTCGGGTGACCTTGCGTTGGTATTTGAGCTGGTGTCATCGACATTCCGTAGGATGTACATTCGATTCCGCTCGGGAATTCGTGAAGTGGGCGTGCGAGGAAAAAAATCCAAGTTATTGGATGGTAGAACGTTGGCGTGAAGCAATTCGGTGGTTTTTCCGGACCGGTAAACAACAAGCGAGTGGAGAGTGCCCTCAGAAATCGTCCAATGCTTCTGGCTGGTGTAAATATCCGGGAACTTTTCCCGCTAACGACACCGATGCGGAAAGGGTTGTGTCTACGAATAATGATGAGAAAGAGATCCTGGCTTTGATGCGAAGACGCGGAATGGCGTTGAAGACGGAGCGAACGTACCTGCGCTGGTTTCGGGATTTTTCGCACTGGAGCCATTTGACTTGCGGTCGGGAGATAAGCCCAGAGCAGATAAAGGGCTACCTAACTTTTTTGGCGATGGACCGACTTGTTGCCTCCTCGACGCAGAAGCAGGCGCTCAATGCACTCGCGTTTGTGGCTCAGAGTGTTTTCGAAATTGATCTTGGCGATATCAGCGACTTCTGCCGTGCGAAAAGTCGGAAGAAGATTCCGGTGGTGATGAGCAAAGATGAAATGCGAGCGTTTTTCTCCAAGCTGAGCGGCGAACGTCTGTTGATGGGAAAACTTCAGTATTCGGCGGGGCTTCGAGTCTCGGAACTTTTACGCCTTCGGGTGCAAGATATGGACCTGGAACGAAACCAGCTGGTAGTGCGTTGTGGAAAAGGAGGCAAGGACCGAGTCGCCCCGATGTCCGAGCGACTGATTGACGAAGTTCGTGGGCATTTGAGGAAGGTTCGCGATATTTTCGAAGAAGATCTGAAACGAACCGACTTGGATGGAGTCTATTTACCGGAGGCATTGGCCCGGCGGCACTCGAATGCGGGAAAGGATTGGCGTTGGCAGTGGCTTTGGCCGAGCCGCGAGATTTCGAATGATCCCCGCAGCGGAAAGCGAAGGCGGCACCATGTCTTACCCCAAGTTTATCAGGGGGCGATTTCACAGGCGGGAAAACGTGCAGACCTGAACAAGCGCGTGACCAGTCACACCCTGCGGCATTCGTTCGCAACGCACCTGCTCGAAGGGGGAACGGATATCCGGACGGTGCAGGATCTTCTCGGGCACAAGAGCGTGGAGACGACTCAGATTTATTTGCATGTGATGCAGAAACCGGGGGCGGGAGTGAGGAGTCCTCTGGATTCGTTGTGAATCCCCTCCCCCTTTGTCGGGATCTGTAAACGAAAGAAGGACACAGATCCGCTACAGTTCTCCTGAAACGATCCGTTCCCCACTCTCATTCTATCGGGAGGGATCTGGTGCCAGCCGAATCCAAGCACAAGGCGTTTCATCCGCACGCTTCCCACTGGGAACCGGCTGGGTTCGGCGGGGCCTCCGTTCTCTCTCGGAGCGCGGAATTCATTCCGCCCCGCATGCCTCTCCGCCTCCCCTCTCCTACGCGCTGCTCCACCGGGGCGGAATGAATTCCGCGGTCCGTGGTCGAAACTTCGAGATCTATTCCGATGCGTTCGAATTTCTTCGGGAAAGTAGTAGAAACGGCTATCGCCGTTACTCCCCATGGTTGGGAAGTAAAAGAAACGGCTGTCGCCGTTCCTCTCCGATGGTAGGAAAGCGTAGAAACGGCTGTCGCCGTTCCTCTCCAATGATTGGAAAATAGTGGAAAGGGCTCTCGCCGTTCCTCTCCCCTTTTTCAGTCCTCCGGTCTGTTTCTTTCGCCAATCACCTGAACCAACGCTGTAGCCGGGCAAAAACGGCTGCGTCGTCGAGTTCGTTGCCGGCGAGCTCGAAATGGGCGGCTTGGCGAAGATAGAGTTGTTTCGGGCTCTGGATGGCGTTGTAGATGGCGAATTGGCCGGGGGGCGGGACGCTGGGATCGAACAATGCGGCAGCGACGAAGACGGGAATCTGAATCCGGGCGGCAGCGGTAGCGGCGTCAAAATATTGGAGGACCTCGAGGATCTTCGCGCCCTCCTCGAGATATTTTTCTCGGACGGCGGCCCCACTCCCCGTGCAAGGCAGCGTCACCCGCAACGGGTGATTGCCAAAACTGGGAATATTGAGATAGGCCCGTTTGAAGCGAGCATCCCACGGGAGCAACAAGGCTCCGATCCCACCTCCAAAACTGCCGCCGTGGTAGAACAATCGTTCCCCCACCTGCGGATAGAGTTCCAAGAGGGCCGACGCCGCCAACCAGTAGTCGATCACCGATCCCAGGTGGGAGTAGGTTTCCTTCGACTCGATACCGGTCAGCACATGGGCTGAAGCCGTTCCAGGGAAATTCAAGGAGGCGGAGAGATGAAATCCCCGGGCGCAGGGGAAAATGCAAACCGCATTCTCGCACGGAAGCTCATAAATCGGAGCGTCTCGGCCTCCGTATCCATGCCCAATGACAAAGCCGCATTCCAATCGTTCCACATTTTTCGGAACCGTGAGCCAGGCACCGATGCGCTCTCCCTGGTAGGAATTGTAGTAAACCTGAAAGACATCGACATTCTCCGCCGGAGAAACCGCCGGGCCCACGTCCAGATTCATCGGAATTTTCAGTGCCTTCTCGTAGGCACCCTCCCAGAATTCGGCAAAATCTTCCGGTCCTTCCGGAGCCTCCACCGCCAACAGATCCTCCAAGGTGTACCCGTATTCCGGATCAAAATCAAAATCGTGCTCTATCTTCATAAACTGATCCGAGCAGCCTAGCGTGAAGGTCTTGTGCCACGCAAGCGACTTGCCGAGGGATTGACGAAGATTCGCCCGAGCTTGTGCTTGGCGGACGTGGGCCGAATGTCTCTCGCTTGCGCCAGGTTACTCGGCCTGCTTGTAGAAAATAAGGCTGAGTCGAAACCCCTCCATCCCGCGTCCGCGGGATTCCCCTCCTACTCGTAAGCATATCCTTCCAACAAGACAGGAGAGCAACACGGTCTTGAACATTCTTTTGATAGAGAGGCGACTTTCCCTGTGGTTTGACTTGGTTCGATTGCTCCCGACTAAGGCCGAAGGTCTTATTTACCCGAGCCTCGGGCGACGCCCGAGTAAAACGGATGGGATAGTTGGTAGGCTGAATGTCCTACCTCAAGCGCTCCACCAAATGCTCTAAAGCACGCTTTCAGCGTGCCCATTTCTTGCATTGGGATCCTCGGGCGTTGCCCGAGGCTAATCTTGAAATTGCGCTTTCAGCGCACCGATGGACGTTTACGAATCCAGAGAAAACCTTACCCCAATCTAAATTTCTGGTCATAGGCATCGCCGTCGACTCGAAGAGACGGGAAGAATATGTGCAAGGATATGCTCTCGTAGGAGGGGGCCAAGGCCCGATGCTAGGGAAGTTCTGTTGTTCGGGTCTGTCATTCAACTTTTGCCCCCTCCCCGCTCCTGCCTTACCGACCCAAGGCTTGCTCTCGGGATTCCGATTCACAGACTCCCTGCGCATGGAAAAGGTAAACCCCAACCACATCCTTCCCGACATCACGCCCGGCGATTTTCCCGGGCTGGTTTCCTTCTGGAATTTTCAGGAGGACGGCGAGGACTTCGGCACCACTCAGGGCGAATCCTACACCCTACGTTCTCAATCCGGCCCCCTTTCGGTCCATGAGGATCCGACCGCTCCCCTTGGCGGAAAGGCCCTTCAGATCAAACGGGGCCAATGGATGAACATCGCCCGCAAGGACTGTCCCCTCCTCGACTTTCACGGTCCCGACGGGCACCTGACGGTCATCGCCTGGATCAAGCGAAAGAAAACCGAGCACCGAAACTGCGAGTTCATCGCTGGCCAGTGGAACGAGAGCGACGGCGGTCGCCAGTACGGACTGTTCCTCAACATTTCCGTGTGGCAGCAACAAGATCAGGTCTGCGGCCACCTTTCGAACGTCGGCGGTCCGACTCCCGGTTACCGCTACTGCATCGACGGCCCGGTCGGGGCTACTCCGGTCGGCTTCGACGAATGGAGTGTGGTCGCCATGACCTATGACGGCACCCAGGGCTTCTGCTGGCTCAACGGACACCTCGACGTCCGCCCTCAACTCAACCCCTACTCCATGGCAGGAGGCCTCTTTGACGGGGGATCCCAGGGTTCCGATTTCACCGTCGGGGCGGTGGATCGCAGTGGCGAGATCGGCAATTTCTTTTCCGGAGAGATGGCGGGACTCGCCGTCTACCGCCGCGCTCTCAGCCCCGCGGAGATTTTTGCGCTCAGCCAGTTGTGAGTTGAATCGCGTCTCCGCTCAGCGGAAACAACCCGGAATCAATTCACCTCAGAGTAAACCCCGTCATTCTCGGCCGCGAGTTGCTTGAGGAAAGCACGGCCGTCCTTGCTTTTGTAGGAGAGCGTGTTGATGGGAACAACCTTCCCCTGATCCTTTTGGAGCTTCCTCACGATTTTCAGAACCTCGGCATCTTTCTTCTCGGTGGGATCTCCATCCGAAAGAAGAATGATGATATTCGGCTCCATATCGAAGGCCTCCTCCAGAGCGAGATCGGTTCGAGTTCCAACATGCTGCCCTTTCCGGAATTTCTCAAAAACTTTGTAAGTCACTTTCTTCCCATCCCGCTTGGCATCGGCGATCGGCTCCGAGGGATCGAGCCTCATCAACCATTTTTCGGCAGAATCGATCTTGTCCTCGGTGGCTAAGACAAAGTCGCCGCCGCGATACGTGTCCGTGCTTTTCGAAAACGCGATGATATTAAAGGTTCCTACATCCTGAATGGATCGCAGTGTGCGGATGAGCTCCTCGACCACCGTCCGGTAGCCGTCCACGCCTCGATCCCCGAGAACCATACTCCCGGACATATCGATGACGAAAAGCATGCGCTGCGCATCGGATTTCATCTCCTTTCCGAAGAACTCTAAGCTCTCGACATCAAGCGCCATCTCCCGGATCTGCATACCTCCTCCGCTACCAAATCCCCCACTCCCCCGACCGTAGCTGGAGTTGTTGGCGATGTTTACATCAATATCAAGGGCGGGAATGGAAACGTCGGGAGAATCGACGACAATTGGATTCGGCCGGGGTGGCGAGCTCGATTGGGTGCGCTGCTCGAGGTTTACAACATACTCGGGCTCCTGCTGAGGCACCTCGACAATCTCTGGAGCTTCAAAGGTCTGATCTTCCCGAGTGATACTTTCGACGATTTTGTAAGCACCGAAGCCAATGATCGCGACGAGGTGCAAGGCGACACTGATAATGATGACGAGAAGCAGAGCCCGGTTGCGGGCGAAAGCGTTGCTGATGTTCATGAATGAAAATCTCCGATAAATGGGGGTTGGGTCTATTCCTAGTAGTCGCCGAAGGAGACATATTTGATGTCTGCGGCGGCACAGGCATCCAGAACTTCGATCGCCTTGAAGTGGGGCGAGAGCGGATCGGCGACAATGACGACGACGGTTTTCTGATCCATCCGGTCCGAGGTCGCCTTCACCCGGCGCAAGGTAGCAATCAGGCCATTCAGGGTAATCCGTTCCGCAGGACTGGCGATGGGACTGCCGTTGAAGAGAACACTTCCGTCCGGGAGGATGTCGATGACGTGGCGGTTGGGCAGTTCGTCACTGGCCTTGGCGGCGGTGCTCGTGGGCAGTTGGATCCCGAGATCGGCCTCTTCCTTGATCAGCGAGGTGGTCACCATGAAGAAAATCAAGAGCAGGAAGACCACGTCGATCATCGGCGTGAGGTCCGGCTTCAGTTTGCCGGAGAGTATTTCCTCGGATTTCATGGGGTTTGCTTCCTGGGGTTATTTATCACTTTGGTAGGCCGCAAAGATCACGTTGCTCAGCCCCGCGTTGGCGCAGGCCTGCATGACGTCATTCACATACTGGTGCTCGGTGGAACTGTCGGCTCGGAGGAAAACCCGCACCGTTGGATTCTCCTCACGGGCTTCGACCAGGGTTTGCGCGAGTTCGTCCAGGCTGACCGAGTTGACGCCCGAGTAGAGCGAGCCGTCCGCAGCCACGGTCACGGTCGTCCGATCCCCGTAATCTTCGGGAATCGTCGAGTTCAACGCCACCGGCATATCGATCGGATGCTTCTCAGCGGTGATCATGTTGGCGACCGTCATGAAGAAGACTATAAGCAGGAAGACGATGTCGATCATCGGCGTGAGATCGACCTCTCCGTCGTCTTCTTCGACGGACCAGTTCTTAAACTTTTTCCTCATTTGCCAGCGGCTCGTAGCAGATCGGCGTAAAGGCGACCGAGGACCAGATTCACCTCAGCGACGATCTTGCCGTAGCGGTTTCGGAAGAAGAAGAAAAAGAACATCGCCGGGATCGCGATCGACATCCCGGCCGCCGTCGTGATCAGAGCCTCCGAGATATTGTCCGCCAGCAGCTCCGGCTTCCCCATCCCCTGGGCGGCGATGGTATTGAAGGCCTTCACCATCCCGGAGACCGTTCCGAGCAGCCCGACCATTGGGGAAAGAGCAGCGATGATCGAAAGATAGCTGACTACGACAAAACTACCCGAGAGCTCCTTGCTCGAAGCGTTTTCGAAGGCCATTTCCACGGCTTCTGCCGAGAAGCTTTCCTTCCGGACCTGGTCCAGTCCATGATTGAAGGTGTTCGTGACCGGACCGGGATTGTTCCGGCAAATCTCGTGGGCGCGTTCAATATCCATCTCGCTGACCGCAGCGTCCAACTCTTCGATCACTTGATCATCCACAAAGGACTTTCGGCGAATGACCAAAAAGTTGTAGACGGCAAAGCCGAGGGTGCCGACCGAAAGGATCCCGAGTGGATACATGGCCCACCCCCCAGCCGCGAGCATATCGAGCAAAGTCTTGTCAGGAGGCGGAGGTGTCAGCTCCGCCAGCTCCTGTTCGGAACCCGCGGCCGCACTATCCGCCGCATCTTGCGCAGCCAGCGGAGTGGCCAAGTTGAAGAGCAGGAGAGATCCCAGGCCCAGTAAAAATAGATTGAGGTGTTTTTTCATGTTAGCTTCGGTGGAATTTGATCAGTTGAGGATTGGTTCATCAGCCCCGCCAAACTCTTGCCGGTATTGCTCCAGCCAAGGATTTTCGGGGTAAAAGATTGCGAACTCGCGGGCGAGACGACTGGCCGCTTCTTCCTGGCCAGACTCGGTGTAGCCGACGGTCAGCAAGTAATAGAGTTCGGGCTTGAAGGAGGCCTTCACGGTGGAGAGGACCATGGCCCGCGAGAGGTATCGTAAAGCTTCATTCGTATTCCCCTCGGCGAGCCCCAAGCGACCGCGGGCCAAGCAATAGGTGAGAAAATTCTCATCCCCCCGACTCAGTTCGGGAACTTGATCGAGCACCGCGCGGGCTTCCGCTGCCTGATTCTCGACGGCCTTACTATAACCCGCCCAGAGGAGACTTTTCTGACGAAGAGCCTCGTCTTCCGACTGGGCCAGCGTTCCATAAATCTTGCTGGCGAGTTCGTGCGCACCGGCGGTGCGCGCCGCATCCGCGACCGGGAACCCGATCCGGGCCAGGCTCTCCGCATCCAAGGACCCGGAAAGCACAGAAAGCATCTGCTCGGTGGCCTCAAGGTCGTTTTCTTCAATCGTCCGGTAGACCAGATTCTCGGCGAGATCGAGAAAGTCCGTCGAAAGATCATCCCAAGGCATCTCCATTGAAATCGCCACCGCTTCCTCCAAATCGCCCGTCAGCACGAGTGCCTGGTAGTAGTTGTAAAAGAGAATATGGAGATTGGTTCGAGACGGAGGTATCTGCAGAAGCCAAACCAGCGGAGCCATCTTCGGCCGCAGGCCTTTCAGCATGGGCCGGTAATCACCACGGGCGGCACTGGCAACCCACTGATCCATCGGATCCGGTCGTGGAACCTTCACAAAGATCCCCTCCCCGTCCACCGGCACAATCGCTTCCGAATCCGGAAGATTCGGAAAGGCGATCACGAGATCCCCCTCCTCCATTCCAAGAATCGTCTGAGGCTGATCATTGAGATCAAGCACCGTGGCGGGCATATCCAGCGTAAAAGTCTTCGGCGGTTGCGGAGCAGGCGATAATTCGGGCAAGTCCGTATCCTGAGCTCCCAACGTGGGGAGGCAGAGAGCCGACACTGACAATGACAGGAGCAATCCACGGCCCCAGAATCTCAAATTACAGTTCATACTTCTCCTCGATTTGTTGATAGGCCTCTGTGTCCGCCATCACCGAGAGGCGGGTTCGGTATTCTTCCAAAAGCTGCTGCACGCTCTCCTCTTCCCCAAGCTCCTCAAGAGTCAGGAGATCATAATAGTAGGCCCACGAAACAATTTCTGCATAACCGCCATAGGCAACAATGAGCCGTTCAAAAAATCCATGAGCTTCCTCCAACTGGTTCTCGCGGCGATAGGCCATTCCCAGCTCGAGGTGCGCCTTGGCGTGATCCTTTCCCTTCCATGCCGGATTGCGAAGAACCTGCCCCAAGGTATCGATGGCATCTTGATCCCGTCCCAGCTGCGACAGAACCATCCCTTTCTGAAGGTAGGGCTCCGCATCACGGACTTTCATCGCATAGCGCTCAGTCACCGTATTGTAATAGGTGAGCGCCTGCGCCCAATCCTCGGGGTCCCCCGATTCCTCCGCGATTTGAACGGAAAGGTCCCCCAAGGCCAAAAGAGCCTCGTAAACCGAATCCGACCATGGATGAAAACGAAGGATATTCCTGTAGAGAGTGATCGCTGTCTGCGGATCAGAATCCTCGTATTTTTGGGCTTCCCAAAGGAGAACAGCGGGCGGAGCTACCTCGAGGGTTTCGAGGTCGAAATGGAGTTCTGCCGGCTCGTCTGAAAGCTTGTCCAACGCCATCTGCGCCCGCATCTGAGGCACGAGTCTACCATTCGCTTCGGCCTCCATGAGAATCGGCTCGAAAAGGGCTGCAGGGCTGTAGGGTTCGAGACTGGAAACTCTCTCGGCGTATTCATCTCTCAGCACCTGCAACTCGACCAGCGCTTCTTCGCGGGTCACATCGGAGTCGATCGGAGACCGCGGAGCCATCGTTTTCGGATCCAAAGGACGTTCCGTTTCGATGATCTTCGAACGAAAAGCCCGATCCCGAACCAACAGATTTGCCAAAGACTGGTCGACGTATACCCCTTCCGCACTTTGCATGTACTGATATTGGTAGACTCGATCGGTCAGGAATTTCCTCCGGAATTCATCCTCCTCCACCATTCGATCCAGCAGAGCTACAGAATCGTTGAATGAACGCTCATATCGTTGATAGTCCTCGACGTAGACATTGATGAGTCGATCCACCGCATAGCGGTTTCGATCCCCAATCAACGAGCGGATGGCATTTCCGTGAATTTCAAAGCGTTCACCCAAACGATCCATTCGTCCCAGGATCATCCCCATTCGGAAATAGGCATCTGAAATTTCGCCTTCTTCGCCATAGGTATCGACATAGGCTTGGAGGACCTCGACCGCTTGCTCTGGCTCACCCGAAGCTTCGAGCACTTCGCTCAACGAAAAGGTGGCTTTTGAAAGGAACGAGATATTTTCGGTATGATCTGCGACCAAGCGGTAGTGTTCAGCTGCCTCCGCGAAGGCTCCCCGATCCCGTTTGAGGTCCCCCAGGTAAAGTTCTGCTTCGCCCCGCAAGGAACTGTTGGGAAATAACCTAACGAATTTAGCAAACTGCTCCTCCGATTCGCCACGCTTTTGCTCCCCGAATAACGTAATGGCATACCGATACGAAGCGTCTTCATAGAAAATACTGTTTTCGCCATAATCCTCAAGGAACGTGCGAAATGTGTTGGACGCTCTCGGATAGTCGGCGAGCAAGAGATCGGAGAGCCCCAGCCAATAACGAACCGCCTGAGTCGATGGCTCTTTGCCGTCCAAATCCGAGCGCATGGTATCCATGTAATCGCGAAGCGAAGCATACTCGCCCAATCGGACGTAGAAACTCCCCACGACGTTCATCAACTGTGCTACCGTCCGTTGATTCGGAGAGTCCTCCATGTATTCTTCAACGAGGGCCAACAGAGACTCCAAGCGATCCGAACGAGAATAGAATTGAGCGAGCCCAAGGACCACCTGCGCGCGGAACCGATCATACCCTTCGTTGGCCAGGTAATCCTTCGCCAGCTGTTCGGTCATGGGATCATCCCCCAAAGCGACAGCCTCCCCGTAGGCCGTGTAGAGAAAATCCTCCACCTGCTCGTGCTCTGGGTAATCCTCATAGAGATGAATGAAAGCCCAGAGCGACTCCCAGGTTCGATCCGTCTCCTTGTAGACCCGCGCCATTCTCCAGCGCATGTCGACATCATATTCGCGGATCGCCTCCACCGCGGCCAAACGAGCCTCGGCTGCCTTCAATTCACTATCGATCACCAGATACGACTCGCTCTCGGGATCGAGAAAACGGATATCGGCTCGAAGACTGCTGACACGTCGCTCGTAAAAATCGACAATCTCGGCCCGACTTTTGACAAACGAGTACAGGAGAATTGCCTGGTCGTATTCACCTTTCTCGAACAATTCGTCACCCGACTTTAACAACGTGATATTGAAAGCGGGATCATATACGGCCTCAAAACGACCGGTCAGATAACGGAGGTAAGGTAGAATCTTCTCTGGTTGCCCGAGAGCCAAATATCCTTGTAGCAACCATGCGGCAGCTTGCGATCGTAGTTCCGGATCCATAGAGGATTCCGCAAAAATCTCTTGAAAGAGAGAAACGCCCTCCCCGGCCCGATCGCTGGAGATATAGAGTGATGCCATTCGATCCCGGGCCTGATTTCGAAAGGTCCAGCTCCCGCTGTTGCGGTAAAGCCAATCATATTGCTCGATGGCTTCGTCCGGACGTTCGAGATCCGCGTAGACCCCTCCCAGGTTGAATCGAACGAAATCATAGCGCTGCCCCCCGGGAAACTTTTCAATGTAGGCTTTGTATTGCTCCGCCGCGTTTTCAAGCAATGTAGAGTTCCCACCTTCCGCAAACTCGTCCTGGTAGGAAAGCCCGAGAAGAAAGAGATAGGGCTCCTGATCGGGCTGACCTTCCGTCCGCTGAACCAATTCGACCAACTCAGAGCGTACTCCAATCAAACCATTCGGAAGTTTTCGCTGCAACTGTCCGATTAACGAAGCATCCGAGATGTCGCTCAGCGACTGTCCAGACAGGCCCTGAACTCCGGCAACCAACAAGTGCACCATCACGAGCAAGCCCCAGGCTCCGCGTCGTACTTTTCTTGCATAGAGAACCGAGGTTGGAAATGGGGATGAGGATTTCATTCGAGTGAAAAACGGGGAAATTTGATAGAGGTTTTTCGCCAATGCGGACCGAGGGGGGTATCGGGACTACCGCGTCAGAGAGTAATCTCAACAAACTGTAACAAATGGGGGATTCCCTCAACTAGGCGCTAGGTTAACGAATTAGATTTTTTAATCTGTGTCATACCGAATTTAGTAAGGTTTGACCGTTATGGTGCAGCGCAGAATCGAAGCAGCGCAAGGCGCAGGGATCGTATTCGTATCGAGATACGCTCCGATCTCTGCAACGCCGCGACCTTCGATTCTGGGCGCATCCCCCTGGGACGTGCGGGAAATGAGCCTGAGCAGCGTTAGCCCAAATGGCACGGGTCGCAGACCCGCCTCCAATTGGGCCGCCTCGCTCAGACTCATTTCCCATCCCGCCATAACTATCAAAACTTCCTCAATTCGGTATGAGTTTCTTAAATGCGGATGTACTCCCTCGCGCACGTCGGATCTACGCCCGGTTTTCCGACCTTTTGGGCCGAGACAACGTGAATTTGGAGGGGATGGAGCCCTTCTACGCTCTGCGAGCTACGCAGGCCGAAGTTGGGAGCACTGCCCTCCCCAAGATCAATTTGGCCAAAAGACTTTTGGAGGCTGATTCGCGCAGGGGCTCAAAGCCGACTCGTCGAAGGTCACATCCTCGCGCCCGGACACATGCCCTTCCATGATCTTTCGCATCGCTTGAAGATTCTCCGTATTTGTTCCTGAAAGATCGCGGGTTTCCCGGGGATCGTTCTGCAGATCGAAGAGCTGCTCTTCATTGGTCTTGGCAAACCAGATGTACTTCCAACGCTCATTGACAACCCAAAGATTGGCGAACCGACCAAAGCATTGACCGAAGATGTGGTCTGGAGCGTCGTCCGGCTCTTTTCCGTCCAAATAGGAAACCAGTGAACGCCCATCCATCGACGGGGGAATTACAACTCCCGCCAAATCCAACAACGTCGGTGCCACATCTTCCCAACTGACGAAATCGTCGGTCTCCATGGAGGGAAGATCGACGTTGATCCCACTCAGAAAGAACGGCACATGGGCCGAGGCTTCGTAGCCTTGCGACTTCCGGAAGAGATGGTGGTCTCCCAGCATTTCCCCGTGGTCGGAGCTGAAAATAATGTAGAGCGGATCATTCCCCACATCCGGAAGATTTGTCCACTGCTCAAGGATATGGGCGATGCAGTCGTCGATGTGATTGATCAACGCATAGTAAGCCGCCTTGGCCCGCTTCATCGTTCCTTCATCGAATGGACCCGCAACCGCATCGGGTGCAGCCCGGGCATCTTCCCCCTGCTTCGCCCACTCTCCAATCACCGGACCGGAAAGATCCTTCTCCAAATACCGATCAAAATAATGCTTCAAGGGAATAAATGGGGGATGCGGGTGAAAAAACGACAGGTGCAGAAACAACGGGCAAGTGGGATCGCGACGCTGCTGGAAAAGTTTCACCGTCTCGTCCGTGACCCACTGATTCCAGTGCAGGGTATCATCCATGCCCCACGGAGCGCTGAGTCGACTGTTGCTCCCGATCCCCTGAAAGGTGGGGTGGCGGGTCACCCCTTTCTCCTGAAGCCAACGCACGTAATCGTTGCGCTTTTGGTGTGGATGATCCGGACGCCAATTGGCGGTTTCCGATAAAGTTATGTTGTCAAATCCGTACCGCTTCCCCTGAGGATGGAGATGAAGCTTTCCGATCAATTCGGTTTGGTAGCCAACTTCCTTAAGACATCCGGGCAAAGTCGCGGGGGGATCGAAATCCACGCCATCCAGATAGCGACGCAGTCCGTGTGAATCCGGGCTCATCCCGGAGATCAGGGTTCGCCTCGCGGGGATACAAACCGGACAAGTTACGTAGCCTTTGCGAAAATTTACTCCATTACGGGCCAACGCATCGAGATTGGGAGTCTCGACCTCGTGATTTCCGTTGATCCCCAAACAATCCGATCTCTGCTGGTCGGTCGTAATCAAAAGGATATGTGGTCTGCGCTCTGTGGGGTTCGACATCTTCTTCAAAATGAACTCCGTCGTCGAATCGAGCAAATCTCCCCTGTTGTAAAATTTTCTCATTCTCTTGCACAAAGCGGAACCGCGAAATCTTCGGGAAGTACTCGAATTGTTTTCTTCGCACGAAAAAAAGAGCTTATTTCGGCCCCAATTTCCACCCTCCTCGATTCGCAACTCGTCGGCAAAACGCCAATGCTACCGACTCCGTATCATCGAGCCTTGCTCGATGACCGCGACAGCCGAAAGCACCCTCAACTTGCTGAACTTTCCCGAAACACTATTCATCGGCGAAACGCCGATGCTACGGAATGGCGTTCCCCAATTCCTCCGAAAGGCATTTCGAGCCGAGACGAAACTCTCCGCATCGAGACCCGCTCCAATACGGCACAAACATCGCGGAAGCAGGACTTTCATCTCGCCCGGAGAAACCCGAGAACTCGCGCTAATTGCGCCATCCTCTGAACCCAATTTAGCCTCACCATAATTCGCAACTAACCAGACAAATTTCACTTACAAAAGATTGACTCTAAAAAGTGAAACAAAATGAGAAAATCCTGAAACCGTTCCGATTTGAGGGAATCCCCCACATGAGCGAAATTAATCGCAACCAATAAATCCCATGAAAAAGAACCTCCTACTCATCACACTTCCCGTATTTGCCTCGCTTGCGAGCACCGCATCGGCCGTCGTTTTGGCCCAATACGGCTTTGAGAATTCCTTTGCTGCAAGCACGGTGGAAACCGGGCTCGACGCATCCAGTGTCTCCGCAGGATCTGGAGTATCCCCCAACCCACCCGTATTTTCCGGAACTTCGGCAGTCGGAAACCGGTCCCTCGCCGTTCAGGGATTAACCGAGACCTCTGCGGCCGACGCGATCTCGACCAACGATTATATCGAATTCACCCTGACACCCGATGGAGGCTACACGATGGACTTGGAAGACATCACGGTCTACCTCCAGCGGAGTAACGACCCCGGATCCGCAACGACGGTGTTCGCTCGCAGCAGCCTAGACTCTTTCGGTTCCACCATTGATACCCTTAGCAGTATTCCGGTGTCCCCATCAGGATTCGCAAATTACTCAATCGATCTCACCGGATCGGCATACCAAGATCTTACGGAAAGCGTCACGTTCCGACTCTATGCCTTCGGAGGAAATAATTCCTCCTCATCGCTTCGATTCGACGACCTAACCGTAAACGGAACGGCCGCCATCCCCGAACCCGCAACCTCGGCAATCCTCCTCATGGGAGTCGCCGCCGGCTTCGCATTGGTTCGCCGCCGTCGCCAAAGCTGAGGCTGATTTCATTTTGCATCCAAAGCCCCACCGGATCATTCCGGTGGGGCTTTTTTCGGTCCTTCGGCCCAGCTCGACGCAGGTCGGAGAAACCGGGTCTACCGTAGGTGCTATGAGCGGATCCGAGGGATCTGCTCATAGCATCTACAATCAAAACCGGATCCACCGTAGCATCGAGCCTTGCTCGATGATCGCATCCGCGAAGAGCCCTCCGGCGGACCGCAATAAACCTCCCCAACCCCCAAGTCATCGGCGAAGCGCCGATGCTACCGGGCGGGCACTTTCCGCCCACGAGGGTCATCGGCGAAACGCCGATGAATTGGACCCGAGATCTTAGCCCTCATGCGTTCGGAGAGGAGACCGAAAGGCAGCCTGCGGGAGCTGGAAGCTCCCACTACTTTGCTACTTTTCGAACCGCTGGCGGAAGGCCCGTGGGGATTCTCCGTGATTCTTCGAAAACCAACGCGAAAAATAGCTCAGGGATTTGAAGCCCAATTCATAGGCGATCTGCTTGACCGGAATAGTGGACACCTGCAACTGGGCCTCGGCGTCTTTCAAACGCCGCGCATCGAGATATTGGCGCGGCGAAAGCTGGTATTCCTTTTTGAACAATCGGTCGAGTTGGGTGCTGCTCAACGAGATTTCCTGGGCGAGCTCTTCTTCCCGGAACGGCATATCCAGAGGGTGTCGATCCAAAAGCCGGGCCGCTTCGAAAATGCGTTCATCCCCATCTTGCGTCTTCTGAACAAAAGCGTCGAGCTTCTGCCCCACTTCAACCAGAGAGACCAGCCAGGAAATGAATGATTCACGAATACGTAGGTGGCTCAACAGATCCCCACGGGACAGCCGATAGAAACGACCCGCATCCGGCAGAAGGGTCTCGACCAGATCGAGGAGCGCATCGGCTCTATCCTTCAACTCCGGAAAATCTGCGCTGGGAAAAACCAAGGCTATGTCAGAATCAAAACAAGGCTGACCATCCGGCCAATCCCCGCAAAAGCGAATCGAAATAAAACGAGAACCTTCCGTGAAGGTCCTCTCAATCATTCGAGAACTAGGGAGTACCCAATCCCCAGCTTTGGCGAAAATCTTCCCACTCGCGGTCTCGACCTTCAGTTCTCCTTCCTTCAGGAAATACGCAGAACGCCCTGGGCTCCCGAGCTTCGCCAGCGTCAAATATTCAGGGCGCACGACACCTTCATAAATCCAATAAAACTCCGTTTTTAGATGAGTCCAATCACTCATCCGAATCCGTCCGTGACTGGAACGATGAACACCGGAATCTCCTGAAGCCATGGAGATAGGGTGTGCCAAGGAATAGAGACGGTCAACCCGATCTGAAACTCTCTCTCCCGCTAGGCTTCCTCAAAGAAAATCAGCTCAATCTCATCCTTCGCATCCGATTTCTGCTCCATGGTAAAGGATCCGACGAAAATGATCGTAAAATCCTGCCCCTTGGCGCCGCGGGTCAATTTGAGCGACACGTCCGAGGCCGTGGCCTCATCGAGATCGCGATGGAGGTATATCCGCAATTGGTTCTCATCCACATTCGAAAACTGGACGAGAACCTCGGAATGCTTGAGGAAAACGATATCGTCGTAGGCATAGGTAATTTCATAGCCGGCCTCTCGGGCCAGCGCTTCGACGTGATAGAGAGGGCGTATTGCTTTCTGGGTCATGGCACTGGTTATTTCGAAGAACGTAAATTTGCTGATTCAGACTCTAATTTCTGGGAACAACCCGGCCTCTTCCCTCCCCCGAATCTGAACGGTCATTGAAATCCGGGAGAAGGAACATGGAAGAAGCCGGGTATTCATAACCCAAGAAAAGATATGACGGCGGGAAATCTCGCGGCGAGGCGGTCCAAATCACTCCCAAAGGACTTTGCCCCAATTGCGGCGACTCCCGCCGTCCACCCGTATTCACGCATGGTAGACGTGAAAGTGATCCATTCGATCAACCCCAGCCATCATCATCGTCGTCATCCTCATCCTCGCTGACAGAGGCCAGAGCTTCTAGGCGTTTCCAACGTTCGTCGGCGTGCTTTTGAGCGATCGCGGTCAGGCTGTCGGCTCGTTCGGGATCCCCACGACGGAGGGCTTTGAAACGGTTCTCCGCCTCCATGAAGGATCCAACCGTTCCCGAGGGCTCGAAGGAGTCGAGGGAAAGGATCGGACGCCCCTTCTCCTTGTTCCTCGGATCGAACCGGAAGAGCGGCCAGTATCCGGTTTCCACCGCCGCCTTTTGCCGGGCCGGACCGTTCCGCAAGTCGATTCCGTGTCCGGCACAGGGTCCGTAAGCGATGACCAGCGAGGGACCGTCATAGGATTCCGCTTCCCGCAGTGCGTCGAGCGTCTGCTTCTCATTCGCCCCAAGCGCAATCTGGGCGACATAGATTCCGCCATAGCTCATGGCGATGGCGGCCAGATCCTTCTTCGGCAACTCCTTTCCGGCAGCGGCAAACTTGGCCTGGGCACCGACCGGAGTCGCTTTGGAGGCCTGCCCCCCGGTATTCGAGTAAATCTCGGTGTCGAGGACGAGGATGTTCACATTGTATCCACTGGCAAGGACGTGGTCGAGTCCCCCAAAGTCGATATCGTAGGCCCATCCATCGCCACCGACGATCCAGGTCGATTTCGGCACCAGATAATCCGCATGGAGGATCAAGCGTTTGGCGTCCTCCCCGGGGATCTCGGCCAACACTTCCTTCAACGCATCTACCTTGGAGCGCTGCAGAGAGAGCCCCGCAGGCGATCGATCCGCGTGGTCGAGAATTTCTCCGGCGAGGATCGATCCGACTTGGCCCCGCAGCTTCGTCAAGAGCCGGAGAGCGACGTCGCGGCGCCATTCGGCCGCCATGTGCAATCCGAGCCCAAACTCAGCATTGTCCTCGAAGAGAGAATTGGCCCAGGCGGGTCCGCGCCCGTTCTCGTCGGTGCAATAGGGCGTCGTCGGCAGGTTACCTCCGTAAATCGAAGAGCAGCCGGTCGCGTTGGCCACGAGGAGACGGTCTCCATACAACTGCGTCAGCATCCGGACATAAGGAGTCTGGGTGCACCCGGCACAGGCTCCGGAGAACTCAAAGAGCGGCTGCCGGAAGGAGATGGTCCGCGCCGAGAGCTTGTCGTCTGGAATCGTCTCCGTAGACAGTTTCTCGAAGAATGCTAGATTTTCCTTCTCGGGCTCGATCTGATTTACCGCTGAAACCATTCGGATCGCTTTGAGCCCATCCTCAGCGGTTGCCGGACAAACTTCGACACAAGCGGTGCATCCCGTGCAATCCTCGGGATACACCTGAAGGGTCAATTCCAGTCCGTCTCCGCCAACTCCTTTGAAAGGTGTATGCCGGAAGGTCTCGGGAGCTCCCTCGAGCGACTCGGGATTGTAGATTTTCGGCCTCACAGCAGAGTGCGGGCAGACCACCGCGCATTTATTACACTGGGTGCAGGCATCCGGCTGCCAGATCGGAATTTCGCGGGCGATGTTGCGTTTCTCAAACCGAGAGGTCCCAGTGGGCCAGGATCCATCGACGGGGAAAGCACTCACAGGCAGGAGGTCCCCCTCCCCGGCCATCAACCGCGCGGTCACCCGGCGGACAAAGTCCGGCGCATCGTCCGGGACCCATTCTACCGGAATATCAGTTGCGGAAGCATCCGCAGGAACGGCGATGCGTTCCAATCCGCCGATTGCGGCATCGACCGCGGCGTGATTGGCTTCCACCACCTTGGGTCCCTTGCGAGAATAGGTTTTGGTGATCGCGTCCTTCATGGCCTGCACCGCCTCCTTGGGCGGGAGGAGATCGGAGAGGGCGAAGAAGCAGGCTTGCATGATCGTGTTCGTCCGATTCCCCATTCCGAGGTCTGCAGCGAGAGAGAGCGCATCGACGTGAAAGAGACGAATCTCCTTCTCGATAATCTGCCGCTGCACATCGCGCGGAAGTGAATCCCAGAGGCCCTCGTGGGAAACGGTGCTGTTGACGAGGAAAGTGGCACCCTTCTGCGCCTTACCGAGCATATCCACCCGGCCGAGGAACTGCGGTTGGTGGCAACCGACAAATTTCGCATCCGAGATCAAGTAGGGAGCCCGAATCGGGTCCGGCCCAAACCGGAGGTGGGAAACGGTCAATCCGCCCGACTTCTTCGAGTCGTAGACAAAATACCCCTGCGTGTGGAGACCCGTTTTGTCCCCGATGATCTTGATGGTGTTCTTATTGGCCCCCACGGTCCCGTCCGATCCGAGCCCGAAGAAAAGGGCCCGAGTCGTTTCCGAACTCTCGATGGTGAGGGGTTTTTCGACATCCAGCGACTTGCCGGTGACGTCGTCCTTAATCCCCACGGTGAAGTGATCCCCTACACTCGGAGCTTCGAGCTCCTGGAAGACCGCCGCCACCATCTCCGGAGTGAACTCCTTTGAGCCCAGACCGTAACGGCCACCGATCAGGCGCTCGATGTCCAACTCCACATTTCCTTCGCACTTCCCGGCCTTGCTGAGGGCCATGGAAACGTCGAGGTAGAGGGGCTCTCCCACTCCACCCGGTTCCTTGGTCCGATCGAGAACTGCGATTCGTTTCACCGATTTCGGCAGTGCCTTCAGGAAAAGGGGCGTGTGGAACGGACGATAGAGGCGCACCTTCAAAACTCCCCGCTTGGATCCGGTGGTTTCGTTGAGGAAGCGAGCGGTCTCGGCAACGGTTTCCGCTCCGGATCCCATGATGACGATCACCTCATCCGCTTCAGGATGGCCTTCGTATTCGAAGGGAGCATACTTCCTCCCGGTCAGCCTCCCAAAACGTTCCATCAACTCGGCAACAATCCATACGGCTTCCCGGTAGAACGGATTCACCGCCTCCCGGCCCTGAAAATAGGTATCCGGGTTTTGCGCCGTGCCTCGCACTGAAGGAGCATCGGGTGTCAGCCCCCGCTTGTAGAAACCCTCTAGGCCTTCCGGATCGACGAGCTGATGCAGAACGTCATCGGGAATCAACTCAATGTCGGACAACTCGTGAGAGGTGCGGAAGCCGTCGAAAAAGTGAATAAACGGCAGCCGACTGCGCAAGGTCGCCGCATGAGCGATGGCGGCGAAGTCATGCGCCTCCTGCACACTGTTCGAGGCCAACATACCGAGACCCGTCGCCCGGCAGGCCATCACATCACTGTGATCCCCGAAAATCGAGAGGGCATGGGTGGCAATCGCCCGAGCCGAGACGTGGACCACCGTCGGTGTCAGCTCCCCTGCCAGCTTGTAGAGGTTCGGGATCATCAGGAGCAGTCCTTGGGAGGCCGTGAAGGTTGTTCCGAGGGCACCGCCCATCAGGCTGCCATGGAGCGCTCCGGCCGCCCCACCCTCGCTCTGCATCTCCACGAGTCGAGGCACATCCCCCCAGAGGTTGGTCTTTCCTGCTGCCGACCACTCGTCACAGTGTTCGGCCATAGGCGTGGACGGGGTGATGGGGAACATGGAGACTACCTCGCTGAAACGATAGGCGACCGAGGCAACGGCCTCGTTGGCATCCATTGTTTTGCGGGCGGATTTTGCGGGAGCGATCATGACACGAATAATTTGAAGTTATGGATTATGCGGATTTCCCCACACCGAAGTATCCGGCGAGAGTCTTCCAGAAGCGTTTCGACCAGCCGATGTAGCTGACGAGAAAGTCTGAGCCGAGATCGGCCCTCTCGAGAAAGGGCTTCGCCCCAAGCTCGGCGAGGCGGGCATCGATCTGCTTCCCGCACTCGCAGTAAAGCGGATACTCGGTATCGCCGAGAGCGAGAACCGTGTAATCGATGGCGGACAGGTCGATGTCGGCCGTCGCGAGCTCATCACAGAAAGGCTTGGCCTTTGGTGGGGGCAGCCCGTCATCCCAGGTCGAGATGATGATGAGGACGGCGCCCTTGAGTTCGGCCAATTGGGCGGTCGTGTACTCGGCGAGGTTCTGGACCTCGACCTTCACCCCGTTCTTTTCCCCTTTGGCGGCAACTTTGTTCGCCAAGCCTTTGCAATTCCCTGTTTCGGTCCCGTAGAGGACAGTCATAGCCAGATCAGACATGATGATTTCCTATTCTTGGTTTTTATTTTGGTTCGTTTTCACCGACTGAAGTCGGAGGATTTCAATTACTTCCTGAGGCGAGAGAGCACGGTCCTTTCGCTCCACTTCGGCGCGGACGGTGGAAAGAAGGTTTCGCAAAGTACTTCTCTCGACGATGAACCCCGCCTCTTCGAGGGCCATCCGGATCCCCTCGGATCCGGAATGTTTTCCGATGACAAAAGATTGGGCTCCGGCTCCGATCTCCTCGGCGGAGATCAACTCGTAGGCGGAGCGGTCGACGGCCATGCCTCGCGTATGGATCCCGGTCTCGTGCCGAAAGCAGGCCGTGCCCACCACCGGTTTGTTCCCCGGCAGCACCCGCCTCGAGGCCTCTGCGACCATTTCGCTCAACGATTGCAACGAGTCGGAGTGAATCCCTGTCTCGATTTTGCAAGCATGCCGAAGGGCCATCACCACTTCTTCGAGAGCGGCGTTTCCCGCCCGCTCTCCAAGACCGTTCACGGTAACGCTAATCGCTTCGGCACCCGCCTGTACCGCCGTGACCGAATTGGCAACCGCCATGCCGAGATCATTGTGCCCGTGAAACTCAATGGGGAGATCCGGCACTCCCGCATGAACCTGGGCCACCAGTTCGCGGGTTCTCTTGGGATCGAGGATGCCGACCGTATCGGCAATTCGGAAACGGGAAGCGCCCTGCTCTCTCGCAGCTGCTGCGAGCATGACAAGGAACTCCGGATCGGCGCGGGAGGCATCCTGCGCCCCGACTGTAAAATATTCGAATCGCCCGCGGGCCAGAGAAGAGATCCGGCGCAGGGTCGCAAAAACCCAATCACTATTCTTTCCCCAGATCCGCTGATGGAGGCCACTCGCCGGCAAGGAAAAATGGAACCCCGCCGCACCGGTTGCAGCGGCCGCAAAAAGATCCTCCTCCGTGGCGCGCCCCCAGGTCAGGGTCCGCGCCGGAAGGATGGCCTCCGCGACCTGGCGGATCTCAGAGACCTCGAGAGGTCCCATCGCCGGAATGCCCACCTCGAGTTCCTGCACACCCGCTTCTACCAGCGTGCGGGCGATCGCGAGTTTCTTTTCCAAAGAGAAAGAGACTCCCGCCGCCTGTTCGCCGTCGCGCAAAGTGGTATCGATCAGGTGGACGCCCATGGTTTTCCTAGTCCTTGATGAGGTTCGTCTCGCAGACTTCGCCTTCTTCGATCGAATCGAGAATCTCGTCAATGAGCTCCTCAGTGGCGCGTTCGTAGAAGCGGCCGGATGGGTAATCAATGACGACAGGCCCCCGCGTGCACATATTGAGGCAGCCAGTCATCGCAACTTCGACGCCATCGAGCATCCGGTCCTGGATCTCGCTTTGGGCGTAAGATAGTAAGTCGATGGATTCTTTGTTGCAGCACACTCCCTTGAGTTCCCCGCTCGCGCGGGCGCTGCCACAAATGAAGAGATGATGGGATGGTTTGTTCATGATGATTGATGATGGAATAAGATTCTATTTCGTTCGTCGGATTCGATAGGCTCAGCCGCAGCCCGTGCCGTCTCCACCGCAGGAGACCCCTTCTCCACAACAATCCATGTGGCGCTCGAGCGTGGGGGGAAGAGCTTCGCCGTGGAAAACGTGGGACAGGCCCGCTTCGATCATTCCTTCCATCTGGATGACTCCGATCCCGTGGTCGCGAAGCCTTTCCAGTGGAGTCCGCCCGGCGGCACTCACGAGGATCACGCGGCAGTCGTGGAGGGTCTCGGCAATCGTCTTCCAGCGATCGTCCCGCCCTCCGGGAGCGGCCGCTGGACGCGTGTCGATTTGAATAAACTCTTCCGGATCCTCCGGATCTTCAGCGAAGATAGCAAATTCGCGGACCTCACCGAGGTGTTGGTTGACCAGCATCCCTTCCCGGGTTCCCACGGCCACATAGGGCCGATTCTGGGTCGGGTCGATCGGGAGCCGCGAACAACCCTTGATCAACTCGTTTAAATCTTCGCTCATCGGCTCACTGAGCTTCCCGATCGCATCGGCCCGGCAACGCGCGCAATGGGTCATCTGATTCATGTACTCGCCGCACTTCAGGCGGGTGGCGAAGCGCATCTTGGCATCCGGTTCGATCAGATTTTCAAAGACCGTATCCTTCGTCGGCAACAGTGGGATGCAGTTCATGATGTCAGCCCCCATTGCGGAAACCGTCTTGGCGATCTCGGGGAGGTGGTCTTCGTTGATTCCCGGCACGAGGATCGAATTTACCTTGGCGATCATGCCATACTCTTTGATCCAGCGGATGGCCTGCATCTGCTTCTCGATCATCAACTCCCCGGCCTTCGTCCCCCGGCGAATCATCTTGTCATGCCGAGCCCAGGCGTAGATCTTTCCGGCGATCTCGGGATCCGTGGCGTTCATGGTAATCGTCACGTGGCTGACCTTCAGTGCGGCCAGCTCTTGGACGTATTCCTCCGTCAAACCCAGTCCGTTCGTGGAGAGGCAGAGAATCATCGAGGGAAAACGTTCTCTGACCCGCCGAAAGGTATCCATCGTCTCTTCCGGATTCGCGAATGGATCCCCCGGGCCCGCGATGCCGACGACGGCAATGTCCTCGCGGAGTTCCATGATTTTTTCCAGGTAAGCCACGGCCTGCCCCGGAGACAAGATGGTCGAAGTCACCCCGGGGCGGCTCTCATTGACGCAGTCAAAATCCCGATTGCAGTAGTTGCACTGGATGTTGCAGCGAGGCGCCACCGGAAGGTGAACCCGACCGTGGGTCGAGCAGGCCTCGCGATTGAAACAGGGATGGTTTTCGAGTGTAATTTCAGAGGGAGTGATCATTGTATGTCCTTGTTGTTATAGGTAGCTATACCCGGTTTCGTTGTTCTCTTGGCGGGCTTCCAATAGAGCATTCACTACGCGATCGAAGAGGTATTGAGTTCCCCGGTATCCGACCGAAAGCTCCCGCTGACCGCCAAAACGATCGTGTAAGGGAAATCCGATGCGAAGGAGAGGAATCCCGAGCTCGCGGGCCAAGGGATAGCCCTTGCTCGATCCAAGAAGCAGATCGGGCTTGCGAGCACGGGCTCGCACCGAGATGGAGGCGTGATCCACCCCGGAAAGAGCTTCAATATCTTCCATACCGCCCTCAATCTCGGAGGCGAGACGGCGGTCCCAACGGGGCACCTTGGATCCGGTGGCACAGATGATCGGGCGGATGCCGATCTCCGAAAGAAATCCTGCGAGGCCGACGACGAGGTCCGGTTCACCGTAAACCGCTGCGGTCTTACCTGAAACGTATTTGTGGGCGTCCACATAGGCGTCGACCAGGCGCCCTCGCTCTTTGCGAAAGACCTCGGGCATCTGGTTTCCGGAAATCTCTGAGAGCGAAGCGTAGAGCCGGTCCGAAGCGGCAATTCCCAACGGCCACCCGTGGAGGAAATTGGGAATTCCGTGACGGCTCTCCAGCAGAGCCCCGGCAGACTCTTCCCGCTTCTCCCGGGAGTGGCCGAACTCAATCGTGGCTGCCGCTTTGCCCATGGCGCGAATTTCTTCGAGCGGGGTTCCGCCGGGAGAGATCCGGTGGTAGGCATCCCATCCCCCACCCTCGAGGGTCTCGTTGTAGTCTGGGAGCAAGGTGGGCTTCAATTGGTAGGCCCGGCAGATCTCCGCCAAGTGGCGCAGATCCGCACAGGACATCATTCCGGGAAGAACATTTACCCGGCCCGCAACCGGACCTTCCGGTGCGACTTCGACAAAAGAGCGAACCACTTCGAGAACGGCGGCCTGAAATCCTTCGGCATGCGTCCCGGTGTAAGCGGGAGTGGATACGTGCACCAGCGGCATCTCACTGCCCCGGGTATTTTGGAAATCCCGAATCATCCCGATCATGTGTTCGCCAATCGTTTCCGAGAGGCAGGTCGTCGCGACGCCAATGATTTCCGGATGATACTGCCGAATGACGTTGTCGAGACCATCGGCAAAGTTCTTGGCCCCTCCAAAGATCGCATCATCCTCGGTAAAGCTGGAGGACGCGATGTCGACTGGCTCGCGAAAGTGGCTGATCATGTAGCGCCGGATGTAGGTGGCGCAGCCCTGGCTTCCGTGCAGGAACGGCAGGCAACCTCGGATTCCCTTGAAGACCATGGAAGCCCCGAGCGGCGAGCAGAGCTTGCAGGCATTGCGGGTGGCCGCAGCCGGGATGTCTCCCCCCGCGGGGAGCCCATCAGCTCCACAGACGTCGTTGGCCATCGGCGGGTTTACGACTTTCAAACTCTGATTCATGCTTCCTCCTTCGATGCGGCCAGCGACTTCTCAATGGCCATGGTTTTCCGGGGCACAAACTTCCAGATGGGGCTCAAGACGCTGCGCGCGACTTCGTCGGCAAATCGCATCATTCCCTCGAACCCGGCCAGCGGAATCTTCCTTTCGTGATTGTGGTCGCAGAAGGCCACTCCGAGTTTGAAGGCGATCGGGCGTTCCTTAACTCCCCCGATGAAGAGATCGACCTCCTTTTCTAGGACAAACTTTGCCAGCTCCAAAGGGTTTGAGTCATCGACAATCACCGTGCCGGGATCGCAGATTTCGCGGAGCTGATCGTAATCCTCCTGGCTCCCCGTCTGGGTTCCGGCGAGCACGGTCTGCATCCCGAGGGCGCGGAGGGCCAGCACCAGCGAGAAGGCCTTGAAGGCTCCGCCAACATAGAGGGCGGCCTTCTTGCCCCGGAGCTGCTTCCGGTATTTGCGAATCACTGGAGAATACTTGGCAATTTCCTCGCGAACGAGGGCGGCAGCCCGCTCTTCGATCTCCGGATCGCCGAAAAAGGAGGCAGTCTCGTAAATGGCCCTCGCTGTATCTTCGAATCCGAAAAAGGAGACTCGGCGCAGAGGGATCCCGTGCTCCTTCTTGAGAAGGTTGGCCAGGTGGGTCATCGAGCCCGAGCACTGCACCAGATTGAGGGAAGCCCCGTGGCAACGTCTCAGATCGTCGACCCGCCCGTCGCCCGTGATCGTCGAGACGACCTCGATCCCGATCTTTTCAAAATATTCGCGAATCATCCAGGCTTCCCCGGCGATATTGAACTCTCCGAGAAGGTTTATGCTGTATTTGCTAATTTTCGACGTATCACCTGTTCCCACCAAGCGGTAGGCCGCCTCACAGGCTGCCTTGTAGCCACTCTTCTTGGTTCCCTTGAAGCCAGGCGAGTCCACCGGAATGACCTCGATCCCTGATTTCTTCGTAACCGTGCGGCAGACGGCTTCAACATCGTCCCCGATCACCCCGACAATGCAGGTGGAATAGACAAATGCCGCCTTTGGCCGGTAATACGCGATGAGCTCCAGCAGAGAGGCTTCGAGCTTCTTTTCTCCTCCGAAAACCACTTCCTTTTCGGCTAGATCCGTTGAGAAACTGTTGCGATGGAGCTGAGGCCCCGAAGAAAGAGATCCGCGAATGTCCCAGTTGTAGACAGCGCATCCGATGGGTCCGTGGACGATATGCAATGCATCCGCAATGGGATACAAAACCACCCGGGAACCACAGAACGCACAAGCACGCTGGGTGACCGCACCGGCAGTGCTGCGACGGTCGCAGGAAAACTCACCGGACTCCCCTTTGGTCCAGACCTGCTGCGAGCGGTCCGTTAAGATCTCGATCTCTTCACTCATGCCCTGCTTCCCCGTTGTTGTTAAAAAATGAATGAAGGCTGCCCTTCGTAGCATCGGCTGTAACGCCGATGACCGTCCTCCCCAGAGCGGCTTCTTCACGGAGCGCGGACTTCAGTCCGCCCCGCATGCCCCTCAGGCATTTCTCTGCGAAAATCGAGGAAAACCGATCCTCCGCGACCGATCCAACGGGGCGGACTGAAGTCCGCGCTCCATTGACCGTGAGGGCTTCCTCGAAAAATAACCGGAGGGAATCAGCGCTACGAGCACCCAAGCGATCAGAGGCCTGAGAGGAACGGAGGGATATTCCGTCAGCAAAGACGACGACTACCTTTACTGAACTCCCACTGACGGACCCGTGCCCCTCTGACCTCAAAATGCTCATGCGCTGATTCTCCGGATAATTCGCTCCCCTACTAGCCGAGGGTCTGGATGATATGACGGTCGAGATTCAAGAGAGACCCTGGGCAGTCGCACTTCTCCAGAAGGCCAACCATGGTCGCCGCCCAAGCTTCTTCCTCGACCTGCTCTTCAATGAAGTTGAGTAGGAAGGGTACCGAGCGGGGATTGCCCGAGGCGTTCGCCTCGTCATAGCATTCGATAATGAGTTGAGTGTTCTTCAACTCGAGGCCGCGAGCAAACAGCGCAACTTCCAGAAGACTATCGAACTCGGTCCGGGGAGGCTCCATGCCGCCGATCTCCGGCTTCATCGAACGCTCACTCATGTGCGCGATAAACTTGCGGGCATGCTCACCCTCCTCGCTGGCCTGCTTGCGGAAAAACTCCGCAAAGCCGTTGAATTCATTATCGGCGCACCATACCGCAAGCGCCTCATAGCTCAAGGCGGCGTAGAACTCGTGATTCACTTGCCGGCACAGGAGTGCCGGCAAGTCGGATTTTTGGGTTTCACTCATAATCTTCTTCCTTTGGGCGAACCGGACTTACTGCACCAGCTCGACTTCGTGGTCGGGCAGGAGTCGATCATCGCGATCGAAGAACGCGTCGGTGATCTTTTCGACCATTCGCATGGCTCCGGCGTATCCGACGAGCGGGAAAGCACGGTGTCCGACCCGGTCCAGCATCGGGAATCCGAAGCGGACGAAGGGAATGTCCTCCGCGCGAGCGACATACTTCCCATAGGTATTTCCCATGAGTAGGTCGACCGGGTTGTTCTTGATCCACTGGTGGAGGTAGTGCAGATCGCTGAAGGCCTTGACTTCCGTATTGGGGGCCTTGGCTTTCATCTTGCGTTCCCACTTCTTCCCGGGAGTTCCGGTGATGGCGATCGAAGCTTCCATGCCCAGTTCGGTCACGAAATCGATCATGCTGCTGACGTGGTCCGGATCCCCGAAGATGGCTACCTTCTTTTTATGGAGATACTGCGACATGTCGCTGATCATATCGATCAGACGACCGCGTTCAGCATCGAGCCAAGCTGGAACCGCAGTGTCCCCGGCAACCCGTAGCGCGTTGACAAACTCATCCGTGGCGCGGACCCCGATCGGCAACTCAGCGATTTTTCCTTCGACTCCACATTTCTTTTGGAGGGAAGTCACCGCTGCAGTGCTGGCCAAGGGACCAAGTCCGATCGATACCATCGTGTGGCCCATCTCACGGAGGTCGGAGATCTTCGTTCCGCCGTCCGGATACATCTTGTAGTGTCCGTCGTAAGGCGTATCGAGCACATCCGAAGCATCAGGGGCGAGGATGAACTCGACTCCCACCGCAGTCGCCAGGCGCTTGATCTCCCGCATGTCCGATGGATCGACGAACCCAGGGAAGATGGTGATGGTGTTCTTCCGGGTGTCTCCCGTTTCGGCAAGATATTTCACGAAGGCTTCGCACTGATTCGAGAAGCCGGTGACATGACTCCCGACAAAGCTCGGCGTATTCGCGTGAATGACGGTCTTCCCTTCGGGGATCTTCCCGGACTCGATGGCCTTCTTGATGATGGTCGGGATGTCGTCCCCGATCACTTCCGAGAGACAGGTCGTGTGCACGGCCACAATCTCCGGCTCATAGATGGTGAAGATGTTTTCCAGCGCGCTGGTCAGATTGGCCATTCCGCCGAAAACGGAGGCCCCTTCGGTGAAGGAACTGGTCGTGGCGACGACCGGCTCCTTGTAATGACGGGTCAGGTGACTGCGATGATAAGCGCAGCATCCCTGTGAACCGTGTGAGTGCGGCATGCACCCGTTCACTCCCAGCGCCGCATACATGGCACCGATCGGCTGACAGGTTTTCGCCGGATTGACGCGGAGCGCCTTGCGTTCGCGGAGTTCCGCTGTGGTTCCTTCCAACATGGTATGATTTCCTTTTTAAGTGTTTGAATTGATTTACGCTTAGGCCGTGACTTCTTCCGAAACGGTAGCTTCGGGCGCTTCGTCGGCTTCGTGCCAGGGAGCGCGGGTCAGCTCCCAGACGCGGGAGGAGGTCATGCGGTCGATTTCCTTGAAAAAGTTGATCGCACCCTTGAATCCGGCGTAAGGTCCGCCGTAGTCGTAGGAGTGGAGCTGCTTACAAGGCACCCCCATCTTCTCGATCACGTATTTGTCTTTGACCCCGGAGCCGATGACGTCGGGCTTGTAGAGTTCGATCAGCTTCTCCATCTCGTGATGGGAGATGTCATCGATGACGAGTGTGTCCTTTTTCATCTGCTTCAACATCCCTTCGTAGTCGCTGAAGGCGAAGCCGGACTCTTCGAGAGACTTCTTCCGATCGACCGTCTTGCGAAGGTTGAAGCGCTCTGGATCTTCTTCGATCGTGAGTTCTTCAATATTTCGTGAATCCGCATCGACCTTGATGCTCGGCAGAACCTCGCGGCCTTCGTAGTCGTCCCGGTGGGCAAACTCGTAACCGGCGGCAATCACCTTCATCTCCATATCCTCGAAAAGATCCTGGTAGTGGTGCGCCCGACTGCCTCCCACGAAGAGAGCGGCGGTCTTGCCATTGGTGCGGGTCTTCACGTCTTCGATCACGGGACGGACCTCGCTCATCTCGGCGGCGATCACTTCCTCGACCCGGTCGATGAGTTTCTTCTCTCCAAAATATTGGGCGATCTTGCGGAGGGACTTCTTCGTGCCTTCCAACCCGATGAAGTTGACCTTGAACCAGGGAATCCCAAACTTGGTCTCCATCATCTCGGCCATGTAGTTGATCGAGCGATGACACATGACCACATTCAGATCCGCCATGTGCGCATTGCAGATCTCGTCGTAAGTGACCCCACCAGAGAGCGTCCCAATGATCTTGATTCCGCAGAGGGCCAGAATCCGGTCGATTTCCCACGCGTCCCCGCCGATGTTGTATTCACCGAGGATGTTAATCGTGTATTCGCCTTTAGAGGGAGTGTCGTCCAGGCCGATCATGTTCTTAAACACCCCGTTATTTGCGATGTGGTGACCCGCCGACTGGGAGACTCCCTTGTAGCCTTCGCAGGAGAAACCGAAAATGTTGATCCCCAGTTTCGCCTTCATTTCCTTACAGACCGCGTGAATGTCGTCTCCGATCAGACCGACCGGACAGGTGGCGTAGACTGAGATCGCCTTCGGTTTGAACTCATCGTAGGCTTCCTGAATCGCATCCTTCAGAAGAGTCTCCCCGCCGAAAACGATGTGATTCTCCTGCATGTCGGTCGACATTGAATACTGCAGGTAATTGGTTTCACCCTCGTTGCGGATCTTCGTGAAGTTCCGGCGGGAGAGCCAGCTGTAGTAACCACAACCGATCGGGCCATGGGTGATGTGCAGGATGTCGTAGATCGGTCCGATGACCACCCCTTTACAACCTGCATACGAGCAACCGCGCTGGGTGATGATGCCCGGGACCGTCCGACTGTTCGCGCCAATCTCGGCGGGAGTCGAAGGGTTCTCGTTGACCATCATCTGCTTGCTGCGCTTGCGGAGAGTCTTCTTCGGATAAATATCGAGCATCTTCTCCCGCGCTTCGGCGGCGGAAGGCCCGGTAGGCCCCATGGGCGAATCGTTCTTAGCGTTTTCTTCTGACATTGGATTAAACTTCGGTGTTGCGGCTGGGCGGTTGACCACTGCCCCCGGGTTCCGACCGGTGACAGTGGAAATTCACCTTATTGGAAAAGGCCGTATTCCATGAGGAGCTGCTCGAGTTCCTCCATGGCGAGCGGCGTCGGGATGACCTTCATCTCATTCTCGTCAATCTTCTGAGCGAGTTGACGGTATTCGTTGGCCTGGCTGCATTCAGCATTCCAGTCGATTACCGTCTTCCGGTTGATCTCGGCCCGCTGCACGTCGTTGTCACGGGGAACGAAATGGATCATCTTCGTGCCGAGGCGACGGGCGAACTCCTCAATCATCTCCGCTTCGCGGTCGCAGTTGCGGCTGTTGCAGATCAATCCACCGAGGCGAACGACACCGGTCTGGGCAAACTTCAGAATCCCCTTCGAGATGTTGTTGGCCGCATACATGGCCATCATTTCCCCTGAGCAGACGATGTAAATTTCCTCGGCCTTCCCTTCGCGGATCGGCATGGCGAATCCACCGCAAACCACGTCCCCGAGAACGTCATAGAAAACGTAGTCCAGTTGTTGGTCCTCGTCATAAGCGCCGAGCTGCTCCAGCATGTTGATCGAGGTGATGATCCCCCGGCCGGCACATCCCACTCCGGGCTCCGGACCGCCGGATTCAACACAGAGACTTTCGGAGAACCCGCCGCTGCGGATATCTTCGAGCTCCACGTCCTCTCCCTCTTCGCGAAGAGTATCGAGAACCGAACGTTGGGCCAGACCGCCCAGAAGAAGACGAGTCGAATCCGCCTTCGGGTCGCAACCCACGACCATCACCTTCTTGCCCATCTCGGCGAGAGCGGCGACCGTGTTTTGGGTTGTGGTCGATTTGCCAATTCCGCCTTTTCCGTAGATGGCGACTTTGCGCATTTTCTTTTCCGTGGCCTTCTCGGCCACCGGTGCTTCGATTGTAGTAACCATTTTGATTTCTCTTTGTTTTGGTGAATAAAATTGTTCGAGCGAACGGATCCTGTGTACTCACGGATCGTGCCAATCCAAATTCAGAACAACGTAAGACATTCATGGCCATGGAGATAAAAATTTAAACCGCCCTACTTCCGCCCATTGGCGGTTTTTCTAAGCCCCTGAAAACGTAGCCAATCTCCGACACAAACGTCGGACGTAGGTCCAAATCCTACATTTATGTAGGATCCCTTTCTTCATAAATTTTGTATCTTTATTTCCCCGACAGGATAAGGGACCCTTCTTAAAAGAATTTGATCCGCTAATCGCTCAAGTGTGAGAATGGCTAATACCTCAAGAAACTACGCTTATCCCCCATGGAAAAGGGGAGTGAAAGCCTCATTCGGCACCCTTTAAGCTGCATCCAGCAATCGTGATCGACTCAAAACAATGCCAGAACAAAGACTGCACGATCGCCCGCGAGGGGCCTTCGCTCGAAATGCTGAACCGATCCACCGGGATTAACTGCCGCTCTGTCCAGGAACTGGGCCTCCTCTTTGCCGTCAGCCGCAGTCTCGAGAACAGCTTTGATTTGACCGACGTCGCACGGCCCGTCCTCCGGCGTCTCCAAGACTGGATGGGACTCGAGCGGGGCACCGTCGCCATCCTCAACCGCGACACCGGGGGCCTTCTCGTCTCCGAGGCCATCGGGCTCCCGCGCGATCTGGCTGCCAACGAGTATTTCAAACTCATTGAACCTCATCTCGAACATGTGGTTCGCAAGAAAGACGCGATCATCGTCCACGATCTGGACCGTTGGTCCCGGGAGAGCGACATACCCTCCGAAACCATCGAAAAACTGCAACTGCGCCCCCAGACTGGCTTGATCTGCATCCCCCTCAAATTTGCCGACGAGATCATCGGGACCCTGAGTATCGAAAGACGCCGCAATCCACAAACCGGCTGGGAGGCAGATTTGCGCCTCTTATCGATGCTCGCCTCGATTATCGCCCAGGCGACGAAGGTGCGCCAAGAGGCCGCCGAGCAGATCCAAAGCCTTCGCGAGGAAAACGACCGGCTTCATCAGAAAATCGGCTCGGGCAATCGCCCTCAGGACATGATTGGTTCTGCCAGTTCGATGCGGGCGGTCTATCTCCAAATCGACCAGGTGGCCCCCAGTCTCACCACGACCCTCATCCGGGGCGAGAGCGGGACCGGGAAGGAGCTTGTGGCCAAGGCTGTCCACGAACGCAGCAAACGGGCGTCTAAGCCGTTTGTAAAATTCAACTGCGCAGCCCTCCCCGATTCGATCATAGAGAGCGAGCTCTTTGGTCACGAGAAAGGAGCCTTCACCGGGGCCCTCGCCACCCGCAAGGGCCGGTTTGAGATGGCGCATGGGGGAACCATCTTTCTCGACGAAATCGGAGACATCTCGATCGCCACCCAGGTCAAACTTTTGCGAGTGCTGCAGGAAAAGGAATTCGAGCGCGTGGGCAGTCAGGAGCCCCGCCGCGCCGATGTTCGGGTGATCGCCGCCACCAGTCGTGATTTGGAAACGATGATGGCCGAAGGCACCTTTCGGGAGGACCTTTATTATCGGCTCAACGTCTTCCCCATCTACGTGCCGCCGCTCCGGGAGAGAAAGTGTGACATTCTGCTGCTCTGCGACTTTTTCGTCGAAAAGTATGCCGACCGGATCGGGGTCAAAGCCCCCCGCATCTCCAGCGCCGCCATCGACCTTCTCGCCAGCTACCATTGGCCCGGCAATGTCCGGGAACTGGAAAACTGCATGGAGCGGGCCGTCATCATCGCCAAGGGGGAATCCATCAAGGCCCACCATCTTCCGCCCACTCTACAGAAGAAATCGCCGCGCGAAGGAGCCGTCTCCGACACCCTCGAAGACGCCCTCGAATCCCTCGAGCGGGAAATGCTGGTCGACGCCCTCAAGGAAACTGGCAGCAATATGGCCGAGGCCGCCCGTCGCCTCGGAATGACCGAGCGCAAAATGGGCCTCCGGGTGAAAAAATACGGGATTGATCGCGAGCGGTATAAGTGAGCTGGAAGCAATCGATCTGAACTTGAGGAACGGAATGGCGACAGCCCATTTCGGCTTAAAACCGGAAAAGTTTAAACTTCTCGAACGAACCACTAGAAACGCCTCTTGTCGTTCCTCTGCCCAAAGCCTGGAGCGGAATGGCGATCGCCATTTCGACTGACGCCCAGAGTGTATGGATTGAACCGAGAAAAGAGACAGGCTGGCAGCCTGTTGTACGTTTCGACGTTTCGGAACGCGGACTTCAGTCCGCCCCGCATGCCTCTCCGATGTAGGCCCGCAGCGACGTGAAATCCTGAGCCCT
Organism: Puniceicoccus vermicola; assembly: GCF_014230055.1. NCBI lineage: Bacteria > Pseudomonadati > Verrucomicrobiota > Opitutia > Puniceicoccales > Puniceicoccaceae > Puniceicoccus > Puniceicoccus vermicola. The sequence continues at coordinate 36,012 of NZ_JACHVA010000022.1, forward strand.
ACCGCGAGGCCCAGCAGACGCCGGCTACGATGAAGTCCCAGACCGCCGGATGGTCGTCATATTCCTTTGGGCTGTGACCGAGGGCGCAGTAGAAGACCCGTCCGTTTCCCCATTTGCGGGTCCACGCTGCGGGCATGTCGACGGTGCCGCATCCGAGATCATAGTCGGTCGAGAGGAGAACATTGAGCCCCGGATCGACGTGGAGGTAGTATTGCTCGGAATCGTAGACGAACTTTTCGGCCAAACCATGGGTCAAGGGATGCCCCGGCTGGGTCACCCGCACCGTATAGGGTCCCACGTAGGGATGGGCCACAAAGCGGCCACCGACCATCTCGTTGTAGGTCATGGCCGATCGAAAGGCGTCCCCCATTCCTCCGTGGGCACCGGCAAAACCCGTTCCCGCCCGCACCGCTTCGCAGAGAGCGGACTCTTGATCGCCAGTCAACTCGCCCATCGTCCAACAAGGCACAATGACATCAAAGGCCTTCAGCGAGTCCGCATCGTCGAGGCAGGAGAGCGAATCCGACCGCGTCACCTCATGTCCCCGCTCCCGCAGAGAAGACTCAAACCGGAGACTCATTTCCTCGGGAAAATGGCCGTCCCAACCACCATAGAAAATCAAAGCGCTTTTTGCCATAAGGAGAAGATCCTAGTGCAAAGGATCCCGAACTGGAAAGTCGGAACTATCCCGGCTAGCCGTTCCTCTCCCTAACGAAAGAGAAAACAGCAGCGCACCACCAATCCAACGTGGGGAGGTTGCTTCAGCACCTCCCGTCCCCCGTCAGCCTATCCGTAAGAAATGGCTATCGCCATTCCTCTACAACCAAATCCACCGATTTCCGACTTCTGACTACTGATTTCCGGTCTCCCGTCCCCGTTCAGCCCATCCGTAAGAAATGGCTATCGCCATTCCTCTACAACCAAATCCACCGATTTCCGACTTCCGACTTCTGACTACTGATTTCCGGTCTCCCGTCCCCCGTCAGCCTATCCGTAAGAAATGGCTATCGCCATTCCTCTACAACCAAATCCACCGATTTCCGACTTCCGACTTCTGACTACTGATTTCCGGTCTCCCGTCCCCGTTCAGCCCATCCGTAAGAAATGGCTATCGCCATTCCTCTACAACCGAATCGACCGATTCCCGATCTCTGAATACTGATTCCCGATCTCCCGTCCCCTCTCAGCCATCCGGAAGAAACGGCTATCGCCGTTCCTCTACAACAAAGATCCACCGACTACTGACTACTGAACTCCGACCTCCGACCTCCGCCATCTCCCATCTACAAGAAAAAATTCCACTTTGCCCCACCCCTTCTCTTCGCTAGAGTCCTCTCTCCCGTGAAAACCCTCTCCGTCAAAGTCAAACCCAACGCCAAGACCAGCGAACTTGCCGAGCAGGAGGATGGGACTTGGAAAGCCTCGCTGAAATCGCCACCGGTTGACGGCAAGGCCAATCAAGAATTGATCAAGCTGATCTCCAAGTCCTTTCGCTGTCCAAAATCGGATGTCGCCATCAAGAGTGGCGCCGGATCCCGCCTCAAACGAATCACCATTGCCTCCGAATAGGCAGTTTTCGTATCAAACCACCACTTTTCAATTTATGAACGACCAACCACCCATCTCGGCCTACCAAGAAGTCTGTGGGATGAAATATTTCCCCCGCATGCTCGACAAAATCCGCAAATATGCCGCCGGAGAACTCCGCGAGGATTTTCACCATCACCTCGGGATCGGCCTCGACGGTCGCACTTGCCAGTTTCTCCGCATTGATTATCAAAAGCTGAAGGAAAAAACCTTGGCCGGAGGAAGCGACGAGGAGATTTTCCAATGGTGCGACGAGAACGGACGCCAGCTCGATGAGAACGACAAGATCATCTGGAATGGCTTTGTCAGCAAGATCGGGTGGAAGGATCAAGTCACCGAATCGCTGATCGAACGTAAGAAATCGAGCGGACTCGAAGATCGGGACGAGATTCAGACCATGGTCGAGTACTTCGAATACGACGAAGGACGAAAAAGCTAAGGTCTGCCTTGATGATTTCCGCCCGTATCCCGAATTCTCCCATGAAAGCTGCATCCTTTTTATTCATCGCCATCCTCCTGTCCGCGGGTCCGCTCCAATCCCAAGATTCAGCCGAGGCCGAGGGCAATTGGATGATGGACTACTACCTGGACCCGACTCCAGAAGAGCTTCCGAGCCACCTGATCCAGTTGTCCGAAGACGGCGTCCTCTCTGATCCGAAGGCCCAGGCACCGATCGTCGGTTTCACCAGTCAGGTCATGGCCAACCATCCAGACCGAGTTGGCGACTGGATGGCTCAGCTGTCGGATCTCCCCGAAGATTCCGCCGTGGCCGTCCAGACCGCTCTCTGGTTTTCCAATACCGAAGCGAGTCGGGAATATTTTGAAGAAAACGACCTGAACGAATATCTGGAGGCCCCCGCCCCCGACATTCTAGGAATGGCGATCGATAATCCCGGCACCCTCGACCTGCTCTGGGGTTACTTTTTCGCCACGGGGGAGAAGGCTCCCATTGAGTCGCTGGTCTCCTCTCTCGCGCTTGCCCAGTATGCCGGAGCTCTCAACGCCTATCCGGAATCCGAAAAGACCGAGACAGACCGCGAAGCCGCCTATTTCGACGCCACCTTTCAGTCCGCTCTCTGGTCCTTGGAGAGCAACGCCGTCGCCCACCCGCGCGTCCTGCAATATTGCCAGGAAATACTTGCAGAAGGAGATCTGACGGAACGGGAACAACTCTGGCTCAAAGTGGTCCTCTCCAAAGCGCAAAAGCAATTGACGCCCGGTCCTCTGCCCGACGAGCCCGACGCCGAAAAAGCCGAAACTCCCGAAAAGGAAGACCTCTGATTTCCGACCTCCGTCGATCCGACCCTCTCCATCTGTTGAATTCCCATGCCTGAATCCGAACCCGATCCGATCGAACTCCGCTGCCGCACCGAGAGCGTTCGGTCGATCCTCACCCCGATCCTCGATCTCGGGATGCTCATCCTCCTGAACCAAAGCGGCGCGTTTCGGGGACTGACCCACCTCGGACCTCCGGGAGTCCTCCTTATCCTCGGATTGGTCATCCTCCTCTACCTTCTCGTCCCCATCCTCGGACTCTTCTGGGGGATCCGCAGCTACCGCTACTCGAATTCAGAGGATCGCAAGACCCGCATCTTCGCCATGATTGGTCTCGCCCTCAACTCCCTCTTCATCGCCTTTGCAGTAATGGGACTGGCGAACGTCATGCGGGCGAATCTGGAAGCTGGAGGTTGATTTCAGGGTTCACCATCAGATTTCCGAATGATGATAGAAATCACCCAAGGAGATATTACTCAGGCCCCCACCCAGGCCATCGTCAATGCAGCCAACGAACAGCTTCTCCTCGGAAGCGGTGTAGCTGGGGCGATTCTCCGAACGGGAGGCTCGGCGATTCAAGAAGAGTGCTATCCGCTCGCTCCAATCCGCGAGGGAGAGGCTGTGGTGACTGATGCAGGAAACTTGCGGCACGACTACGTGATTCATGCCGTGGCTCCCAATGGGACGAAGCCCGGCTGGGAAAACTTGGTATCGAACTGTGCGAGCAACATTTTCCGAATCTGCGAGGAAAACCACATTGAATCAGTTGCGATTCCAGCCTTGGGAACCGGAGTTTTCAATCTTCCCCCTTCTCGAGTCGCCGAACTTCTCGTCGCGGCTGCTCAAAAATTTCGCGGCGAGCACCTCCAGAAGATCGTTTTCGTCCTTTTCGATGAGGAAAACTTTCTATGGTTTCACCGAGCTAATTCTTAAGCCCCCAGAAAACCAAACCTCGTAAAATCCGCTCGAATCGAGAAACTCCATTATTACAGTGCAAGCAGAGCCATTCTGACGAGACTTTCAGACACAGACGCTGTCTCATTTCCAAAACAAATCCTTCTTCCCATGTCCTCTCCCAAACGTCCCAACATCATCTGGTTCATGGTCGATCAAATGCGCGGTCAGGCGACTGGCGCCAATGGCGACCCCAATGTATTCACTCCGCACCTCGACAACATGGCCGTCTGCGGAACCAACTTTCCCGGAGCGGTCTCGGGATATCCTCTCTGCTGTCCCTGTCGGGCCAGCATGCTCACCGCGCGCTACGCCCACAATCACTCGGTCAAATGCCATGAAGACCGTCTCGATCCCTCCTTCGAAACCGTGACGGACGTGTTCAACGAAAACGAATACGAAACCATCTACCTCGGCAAATGGCATCTGGCTGGGATGAAAGAAGCGGAGGGCCGGACGGCCTTGAGCACCGTGCCCCGGGATGAGCGCGGCCGTTTCGACACTTGGCTAGGCTACGAGAACAACAACAGCCAGTGGGACTGCTACCTCCACGGGCACGACGGCGACGACGAGGTGGAACACTGCAAGCTCCCCGGCTACGAAACCGATTGTCTCACCGATATGGCGTTGGAAAGGATCGAGTCCCGCGGCGAGGATGATCCTCCATTCTTCATGGTTGTCTCCGTGCAGCCCCCTCACTGGCCATCCCTGGCCCCAGCGGAGTATCGCCACTATCAGGCGCAACAGCTACAACTTCGTTCCAACGTTCCCAAGACTGAAGAAGCCAAGGCGCGCTTTGATCTTTCGGGCTACTACGCTCAAATCGAAAACATCGACGCCAATGTTGGGCGGATTATGGATAGCCTGCAAAACACAGGCCAAATCGACGACACTCACGTCCTCTTTTTCAGCGATCATGGCGACCAGATGGGCAGCCATGGACGCTTTGGAAAATGTGTTCCCTTCGAAGAATCTGCCCGCGTCCCGTTTCTCATCGGAGGCGGCAAACCGATGCGCTACGACGGATGGCAATGCGGAAACGCGCCTTCGCTCGTCAACCATGTCGACATCGCGCCGACGAGCCTCGGTCTCTGCGGGATTGCTACACCTGACTGGATGGAGGGATTTGACTATTCTCACCGACGCACCGGAAACAATCTGCAGGAGCGGCTCGGCAGCGAACCCGACAGCGCCTATCTGCAACTCATCGGCCAACGGGAGTCCGGCTATCCTTGGCGTTGCGTCGTCACCCGCGATGGCTGGAAATATGCCTGTGTGGAGGGTGGAGAATGGCTCCTCATCAATCTCAAAGACGATCCCTACGAGCAGAACAATCTCGCCTTCAACCCTGCCTACCAAGGCAAGCGCGAAGAGATGAAATCCCTCTTGAGGGACTGGATCGAGAAAACCGGCGATTCCTTCCCCGTCCCTCAATAACAGGTCTCAACAGCCTTCATGAAGAGACTTCTCCTCCTCGTTCTAGTCGGTTGTTTGTCCGCGTGCCTTTTCTACCACTATGGACGGGGCCTCTGGTATCCCTACTTCTTAAAAATCCGCGGAGAGCGGACCGTCGAAGAGGTCGTTCATGAAATCCGCCAAAGACCCGGGATCGATTTCTCGGCGGAAAGGTATGAGCGACTCGTATTGCTCGGACTCAAAGAGGAACGAAAACTCGAAGTCTGGGGCCTCAAACCATCCGAGGATCCTGAACTCGTCGCCGTCTTTCCTTTCACTGGATTCAGCGGCGACCTCGGTCCCAAACTAAACGAGGGTGACGGGCAAATCCCCGAAGGGATCTATTCGATTGAATTTCTGCATCCGAACAGCAGCTATCACCTTTCGCTCAAGCTCAACTATCCCAATTCCTGGGACCAGCAAAAGGCCCGCGAAGACGGCCGCACCCGTCCAGGGTCCGACATTTTCATCCACGGCAAATCCGTAACGATCGGATGCATCCCCATCGGAGACGAAGGAATCGAAGAGCTCTTTCTCATGGTTGCCGAGACCGGCAAAGAAAACGTAGAAGTCATTCTTGCTCCCTATGACTTCCGCCTTCGGGAGGAGGTTCCCGCAATCGAAGAAATCGACTGGGAAAACGAGCTCTACCAGTCGATAAAACTCCGTCTGGAGGAGCTCGGGGTTCAGTTCACCTGAGCCAGTCCGAACTTCCTAGCCGGAATCCGGCTCATCAGGATAGCTGTCCCAGATTTTCTCGACTGGAGTAGGAACTTCGATCCTCTCCACGACAGAGCTTTCCCCATGCGCATGACTCTAGCCGGTGGGTGAAGTTCCAATCACTGGGACCGGCTGCTTAAGCTGCCGACGCTGCCCCTCAGCCACTGCCTCTCCGCCCAACCAACCCTTTACGCCAATGGCCCAACTCCACCGAGGCGATTCAGCGACCCTTACGCCAAGACAGCCCCAAAAAGATCCGCACCGAACTTCCGGTGAGAATCTCTGCCTTCACTCGCTCTGGGCCACCGCCCCTCGATCCCGCACAACTGAAGATCGGCAGCTTAAGCAGCCGGTCCTTGGGAAGATTGGTTGGAACCGAACGTTTCCGGCTCTGGGGAAAAAGGACAACTCTGCCCTCTCAACGACGCCTACTCTTCTGCAGCCACCGCAGCACTCACGGCCTCGCCAATTTGGTCCGAGGAATCGCCCTCGGACACACCTTGAAGAAATGACAAGTATGGATCGATAAACCGATCAAAGGCTTCGATGTGGGGAAGGTGGCCAATGCCTTCGAGCTCCACCAAATAAGAGTCAGGAATGGCCGCTGCGGTCTTTTTGCCGAGCTCGGGATAATTGCCGAGTGTGGCGCGTGCTTCATCGGAAACCAAATTCTTCCCCAGCGCGGTCCTGTCGCGCTGGCCAATGATGAGCAGGGTCGGCATCGACAGATCTCCAAACTCATAGACCACGGGCTGGGTGAACACCATATCGCCGGTCAAAGCTTGGTCCCAAGCCATTCGCGGATACTCCGGGCTCTCGATAAAAGTGGCGAGGAGCTCCACCCAGGGGTCATATTCTTCCTTCCAGTTTCCATCGTAGTAGGACTCCAGTTGATAGGCGCGAATTTTCTCCGCCGTCTTGGCCAACTCTCCTTCATATCGCTGGTCGATCGTGATGTAGGGAACGCCCTGGGCCGCCCAATCCTCAAGACCGATCGGATTGAGCAAGGTCAGCGATTCGACCTGATCTGGAAACATGAGCGAGAACCGCGTCGCCACCATGCCTCCCATGGAGTGTCCCAGAACCTGAACCTCCTCGACGCCCACCGATTCCAGAAGCTCCCGAGTGTTGTGGGCCAGCTGCTCAAAGGTGAATTGGTAATGTTCCGGTTTTGATGACTTCCCAAAGCCGATCTGATCCGGGATCACCACCCGAAAACCTGCATCCACGAGAGCGTCGGCTGTGTCTTCAAAATAGGCTCCGGAAAAATTCTTCCCGTGGAGAAGAAGAACTGTCCCTTTCGGATCCGATTCAGCCGGGCTGACGTCCATATAGACCATTTCGAGGGTCTGCCCCTGACTCTCGAATTCAAAGACCTCCTCCTCAAAAGGATACTCAATCGACTCCAGTCGAATACCCGCCTCGTCCCCGAGAAGAGCAACACTGGCCGCAATGAAACTGAATGGTATCAAAAAGCGCATTCCCGAACGATGTGGAAGGGAGGCCAATGATTCAAGCAGCAGAGGCGATTCGCAAAAAGTTTAGAGGTTCATGGAGAGAGCTTTTCGGGTAAAAACGGACTTGGTTTGCGGAGAGGCAGCGAGAAGGGCGCAGCTGAAGCTACGTCCCTACTCCCGTACCACAGGCTGCCAGCCTGTGCCGCGAATCGAGAGCTGGTCTGGTCCTGCGAAGCTGCCGAGCGAAGCATGGAAGCTCTCGCTACTTGGGTCTCCCCTTGTCGCATAATTTCATTCGACGACTAAAAGCCGCCTAACAGAACGACCTGGAGAACTACTTCCACTCGAATACGAACTTGGCCAGCTGAGGGGCAGCGAGATGGGCGCAGCTGAAGCTACGGCCCTACTCCCGTACCACAGGCTGCCAGCCTGTGCCGCAAATCGAGAGCTGGTCTGGTCCTGCGAAGCTGCCGAGCGAAGCATGGAAGCTCTCGCTACTTGGGTCTCCCCTTGTCGCATAATTCTAGACGGCGACTAAAAGCCCCCCTAACAGAACGATCTGGAGAACTACTTCCACTCGAATACGAACTTGGCCAGCTGAGGGGCAGCGAGATGGGCGCAGCTGAAGCTACGGCCCTACTCCCGTACCACAGGCTGCCAGCCTGTGCCGCGAATCGAGAGCTGGACTGGCCCTACGAAGCTGCCGAGCGAGCATGGAAGCTCTCGTTACTTTCGTGTCCCGCTCAGGAGCGCGGTGCTTTCGCCCGCGTCTTCCCCTCCGTAAATCCCTGCCAAACAGTCCAAAACCGAATACCATCCACCCATCAAAAAAATAGACTCCATCCAACTCGCGGGCGAAAGCACCGCGCTCCCGCTTGAACCCCGAAACGTTCTTCAAACCACTTCCGACTCGACCAGCCTCAGCAAGCCCGGGAACCTCTCTTCAAATTCCTCCCGGCGAAGGGAGGAAAGGCATTTGGTTCCCTCGACGCGGGTACGGATTAAGCCGGCATCCCGGAGGGCTTCGAAATGATGGGACACCGTTCCCTTGCTCAACTGCAGGGGGATCTCATTGCAGCTGATTTCTCCCTTCTCCGATTCGATTACGGCTCGAAGGATCGTCACCCGAGCAGGGTCCGAGAGCGCCTGCAGTGCTGCATTCAGCGTTACTTGCGAGAGTTCGGGATGAGTGTATTCCTTGGCGGCCATGGAACCAATGGATACCATTGTTCGATAAAAATCAAACTTCTGATTTGACCCAATACCTGCATTTCTTATGTTCGAAAACCATCGAACAATGAAAACAGCCACGAAATCTCCTCTCTTCCAGCCTCTCACCGTGGGGGCTTGGAACCTTCCAAACCGCCTGATCATGGCTCCTCTCACTCGCTGCCGGACGGGCGAAGACCGCGTCCCCAACGAGATGATGGTCGAATACTACCGTCAACGAGCAACCGCGGGACTGATTCTGACCGAAGCCACCTCGGTGGAACCGATGGGAGTCGGCTATGCCAACACGCCGGGGATATGGAACGACAAACAAGTCAAGGGCTGGAAAAAAGTCACCGAGGCGGTCCATGCCGAGGGCGGACGGATCGTTCTCCAGCTCTGGCACGTCGGGCGCATTTCCGATCCGATATTTCTGGATGGAAAACTGCCAGTGGCTCCCAGCGCCATCAAGCCAGACGGACACGTCAGGCACCTTCGACCCATGAAAGCCTATGAAACGCCCCGCGCTCTGGAGACCGAGGAGATCGCCGGAATCGTCGAAGCCTACCGTCGTGGAGCCGCCAATGCAAAGAAAGCCGGCTTTGACGGAGTGGAGCTCCATGGCGCCAATGGCTACCTGCTCGACCAATTTCTTCAGGATTCTACCAATCACCGAACTGATAATTACGGAGGTCCACTGGAAAACCGGGCGCGCTTGATGTTCGAAGCCGTCGATGCCGCCGTCGATGTCTGGGGTGCCGACCGGGTGGGTCTCCACCTATCCGCCAAGGCCGACGCGCATGACATGGGCGATTCCGACTTGGAGGCCTCCTTTACCTACGTCGCCCGTGAGGCGGGCAAGCGTGGACTCGCGTTCCTCTTCACTCGCGAATCTCAGGAGGAACCGCGTCTAAGCCCCAAGATGAAGAAAGAATTTGGCGGGATCATGATCGCCAACCAGCAACTGGATCAGAAAACAGCGGAAACGCTGATCGAAAACGGCGACGCCGACGCTGTTTCCTGGGGCCAACTCTTCATCGCCAATCCGGATCTGGTCCATCGCATGGAGATCGGGGCTCCCTTGAACGAGCCACAATCCGACTCCTTCTATGGGGGAAGCGAAGAGGGCTATATCGACTATCCTTTCTACGAAGGATAATCGAAAGCGATCCGGAAACGGTTGGGACAAGCTCGAGAAACGACTCTCGTCGTTCCTCTCCCAAAAAGATTGGAACGGAATGGCGAGAGCCATTTCGGCTTCTAGCCGGAAACATCAAACCTCCCACAAGATTCTCTAGAAACGACTCTCGTCGTTCCTCTCCCAAAAGATTGGAGCGGAATGGCGAGAGCCATTTCGGCTTCTGGCCGGAAACTTCAAGCCTCTCACAAGATTCTTTAGAAACGACTCTCGTCGTTCCTCTCCAAAAGAATTGGAGCGGAATGGCGAAAGCCATTTCGACTTCCGACCGGAAAACTTCAAACCTCTCCCAAGCTTCTTTAGAAACGACTCTCGTCGTTCCTCTCCCAAAAGATTGGAACGGAATGGCGAAAGCCATTTCGACTTCTGACCGGAAACTTCAAACCTCTCACAAGATTCTCTAGAAACGACTCTCGTCGTTCCTCTCCCAAAAGATTGGAACGGAATGGCGAAAGCCATTTCGGCTTCTAGCCGGAAAAATCAAACCTCCCACAAGATTCTCTAGAAACGACTCTCGTCGTTCCTCTCCCAAAAGATTGGAGCGGAATGGCGAGAGCCATTTCGACTGCCGCCCTACATCTCTCAATCCGCGCTCTCTAACGGCTGGCGATCATCGCCCTCACGGCGCACCGCGGGAACCATGCACCGCCTCGGAAACCCATACGGCGACTCTCGATTCTTCATCCAATCGATGAGTTTGAGAATGCCCACGTAGTTGAGAACGAAACCGAGCGGAATGCCGATTCCCCAATCAACCCAAGTCGCCGCCCCGGTGCTCACGATTTCCACAAAGAACCAAATGACAATCGGGAGAAACAAGACAAAGGCGGTCAGCATCCCCGGATTATAGAAAGTCTTGCCCTTCCGGTTAAAAACGATCGTGTGCGCGAACACATTTCCCACCGACACGAGGATCGTAGCGATGCCGAGCCAAAGAGCCGCTTCTGCAAAGACCGCGGCCAGAAAATAGGTCATCCAGCCCATCCCGACATTCACCGCGAGGGAGGTTTGGGCGTTTAGAGGATAACGCTCAGGTCGATCGCTCCCGAACAAGGTGGTATTGATCAAACCCGGGAAATAGCCGGGGAACCGATACTCCTCAAACTGATGGAAAAACAACGAAACCAGGCTGATCCAGAGAATCAAGGGCAGCCCTGTATACTCGGCTCCCCAAACGAATCCAAGCAACCCGAGACCCAGAAAGGGTCCGAGATCGAACCAATGATTTCGCAAGAACTTCATACCACCGAGAATTTCGCTCCGATCGAAGCGAAATTTTCCGACTTCGGCAACCCTGCGAATAGGAAACCGCGTCCCCAGAAATTCCACGCACATTTTTCGGCGCAACGTTTTCAAAAATTCTGCTAGGATCCCCCGATCACTGCAGACTGATCCATCCACTCCATGAACCAATCGTCGTCACAATCGTCCAACCGTTCCCTGCCGGACTCGGAATATTACCGGGCCTTCCTCGATCGCGATTCGAATTACGATGGCATCTTCTTTGCTGGAGTCCGTTCCACGGGGATTTTCTGCCGCCCCACCTGCAGCGCCCGAAAGCCCAAACTGGAAAACTGCGAATTTTTCGCCACGGCGCAGGACGCTCTTCTTGCCGGATACCGTCCCTGCAAGCGCTGCCATCCGACGGACCACCCCGGATCTACTTCGCCTCTGATCAAGGAGCTCATCACATTGGTGGAATCGGATCTCACCCGACGCTGGAAAGATCAGGATCTGCGTGCCCGCGGCATTGATCCCACCACCGCCCGCCGCCAGTTCAAGAGCCGTTTCGGCATGACCTTCGTTGCCTATGCCCGCGCCCGACGAATGGGAGAAGGGCTCAAGACCATCCGCTCCGGCGAGAGAGTCATCGACGCCCAAATTGACAGTGGATACGAATCCGGGAGCGGATTCCGTGACGCCTTTTCCAAGATGATGGGCTCGCCCCCGTCCGGCAACGTAGCTCATACCCTTAAAGCCGAGTGGATCGACACTCCCCTCGGTCCCATGATCGCCCTGGCCGACGAGAGCGCTCTCCACCTCTTGGAGTTCGTTGATCGACCGGGACTCGAGACCGAGATTCTGCGACTCCGCCAGAAACACGGCTTGGCAATCCTCCCCGGCCGCACGCCAATCACCGAGCTCCTGGAGAGCGAACTCGCGTCCTATTTCCGCGGCCAACTCCAAGAGTTCACCACACCTCTTCACCTCTACGGTTCGGACTTCCAGAAATCTGTCCTCAAGATCCTCCAGCAAATTCCCTACGGCGAGACCTGGACCTATGCCCAGCAGTCGGAAGCCCTGGGTAACCCCAAAGCCATTCGCGCCGTCGCCCGCGCCAACGGCATGAACCAAATCCCCATCCTCATCCCCTGCCACCGCGTCATCGGCTCCGACGGCAAACTCACCGGCTACAGCGGCGGCCTCGCCCGCAAGGAGTGGCTCCTGGACTTGGAGAAGCGCCGGAAATCATGAGTATTCCGTCTCCTCTCGCCCTAATGGCACTAGTTTAAGACGAATCACGAGGATCATTGGCTAATTTTAACTGGGTCGGCACCACAACCCAGAATATCGTCTCAGGCCCCTACCCCCAAGATCCCTAGAATCTAGGAAACCACAGCTACCAAAGCCTCGGCTCACGAAACCCACAAAGGCTAGACAACCGAGGCATTTGACTTCATTCATTTCTCGGACGCCCTACGTGTCAACCAGCTCGGAAAGCCGACTGGACCACCCAAACCTTTACCGATCGATTTCTATGCGAACACCCATTCTCACTCTCATCACCAGTTCCATTCTGGCGGCCGCAGGCTCTCTTTCCGCCACCTCCCTACCGGTTTCCGCCTCCCTTCCCGTGCAGCTCAACGACATCGTCGATCAGACGGTTGAGGAAAAAGGCATGACCGGAGTCGTCGTCGGCATCTGGAAATCTGGAAAGGAAATTGTGATCATCCAAAAAGGTACCGCAAACCTCGACGAGGAGACTCCACTCAGCCAAGACGACCATTTCCGCATCGGCAGCGTCACCAAGTCTTTCACCGTGACTCGCATTCTCCAGCTGGTCGACGAGGGGCAAATCAGTCTCGACGACCCGATCAGCGACTACATCGACGATCTGCAAAACGGCTCCGCAACCCTCCGGGAACTGGCCGATATGAGCAGCGGGATTTTCAACTATACCGAGGACGGCGAGTTTGTCGGGATGCTCTTTGAGGACATTTCAGCACCCTGGACCGAGCAACAACTCGTCGACGTGGGGAATCGAAATGCCCCCTACTTTGCTCCGGGCGAAGGATGGCACTACACAAACACCGCCACCGTTCTTCTCGGAATGGTCATTGAAGAGGTCACCGGCAATCCTCTGGCTCAAGAACTCGAAACCCACCTTTTCGAGCCTCTGGGATTGAGCGAGACCTCCTATCCCATGACTCCAGCAATGCCCTCCCCCTTCGCCCACGGCTACGCCCTCTTTGACGAGGAGGAAGGCGTGGAGGATTTGACCGCCTCCAATCCAACCAGCTCAGCTGGATCCGGCGCCATGGTCTCGACTCTCAACGATCTTCAAAAATGGGGCGTCGCCCTTGGCGAAGGCACCCTCATCAGTCCGGAGTTGCAAAACGAACGAGTCCAACTGCTCCCCAACGAAGACTGTCCCACCTGCCCCGAATACGACGGTTATGGAATGGGCATCGGCAACCTTGAGGGTTGGCTCGGACACACCGGGGATTATCTGGGATACCAGAGCCTCGTCATGCACGATGAGGAGACAGACCAAACCGTCGTCATTCTTACCAATTTCCGCAATTTCACCAACGCAGACCACCTCCCCACCGATCTCTTCCGGGAAATGGTTCCCCTACTGACTCCAGAATTCTGAACCCGAGGGCGGTGCCCTTCCCCAATGGCTCCGAGTTCAGCTACTGCACGACATCACTGGCGGATGAATCAGACTGGTCAGAACCCGTCTATCCCGCAGTTAGGAACATTCCATAAACGAGTGGCATTCGCGACAACGGGGGTCCCCCCGGCGTAGCAATGCAAAACCGGGTGAGGTAGTTCTCTGATGCTGGCAGGTTCTCAAACTCGTTCCATTTGAGGGCCCACCTCGAAGGTGCTGAGAACCGCGCAAAGGAGAGCTCGACCCTCTTTCACGAGGCTCCGTGGAGAGATTCTGTGAAATCGATCAGTTCCAGCACCGGAGGTTGTTTCTCGTCGATCAGATGATGCCCCGATCCACAGAGGAAATCCAAGTCGACAACGCTCACCAACCCCCCCCCGGCAAAATGGGAAGTTGGTCTTGGAGGGATCTCAAGTTCCCTCCAAGACCTGGAACCACCTCAAGGTTCCAATACCCATTTTCTATTCCCTCAACCAAAGAGTCGTCTTGTCGACGCTCGAAGGTTCACTCTCCCCTCCTTACCCCAAGAAGTAGGTAGAGTCGCAGGAATAAAAAGCTCAAAAAATTCGAAAGATCACGCGGGCTGGACTGTAAAAATTGAAAAGACAAATGATTCGAACCTCCCTGGCGCCGAGCGAAACCAAGTCCCCTCAAATAGCCGGGATTAGCATCAACTCGGACCCGAAAAGGGATCCTCTGCCCAATAACTAAATCGTTATATTCATTTTCCGTTTTGTAAAGCGATAAATTCGTTTTGAATCGCAATCCTAAAACCCTTTCCCTAACGTTCACTCCCTTATATCGTATATCATATCAGTTTATTTCCCCTTTTCCCGTATCCGCTTGACTGCGAAATTACCCAAAATTTAACGTTATATCTTTTTGACTTAAACCTGACGATCACTTCAGACCATGACGGCTCCCTACCAAGATCCCAAACAACCTACGGAAACCCGCGTCTCCGACCTCCTCTCCCGCATGAACCTGGAGGAAAAAATCGGACAAATGCTGCAAATGGCCTGCGGCCATGGCGATCCGAGTGAGCATATTTTCGAGCGGAAAGTGGGATCGCTTCTCCACATCCAAAATGAGCGGGCCGCCCTGGCCATGGACTTGGCGGCCAAGACCCGTCTCGGCATTCCCCTTCTATTCGGAGACGACTGCATCCACGGACACTCATTCCACCCCGGAGCCACCATTTTTCCGACCCAGTTGGCCATGGCCAGTAGCTGGAATGCAGACCTCATCGAGGAATGTGCCCGCGTCACCGCCCGCGAGGTCAGCTTGACTGGCCTTAAATGGACGTTTTCTCCCGTTCTCTGCCTCACCCGCGACCTTCGCTGGGGCCGGGTCAACGAATCCTTTGGAGAGGACCCCTTCCTCATCGGAGAATTTGCCTGCGCCATGATCCGGGGATACCAAGGCAAAGGTCTGGACGATCCGGAGGCCATCCTCGCCTGCGCGAAACACTACGCCGGCTACTCGGAAACCCAAGGCGGGCGCGATGCCTCCGAAGCGGATCTGAGCAAGCGCAAGCTCCTCTCCTACTTCCTCCCTCCTTTCGAACGGGCCGCAAAGGAGGGATGCATGTCCTTCATGACCGGATACCAGTCCATCGAAGGGGTTCCATCGACGGCCAATCGCTGGCTCCTTCACGACGTCCTCAAAGAGCAATGGGGATTCGATGGAATCCTGGTCACCGACTGGGACAATTGCGGCCGGATGTTCTGGGAGCAGAAGATCGTCCCCTCCATGAAGGAGGCCGCAGCTTTGGCCATTAAGAGTGGCAACGACTTGATCATGCACACGCCCAGCTTCATCGACGGGGCCCACGAAGCCGTTCGCGACGGGTTGGTCACCGAATCCGAGATCGATGAAGTCGTCGCCAGAATTCTTAACCTCAAGTTCCGACTCGGTCTTTTCGAGAATCCCGGGAAACCGGACCTGGAACGCCAATCAGCCGTCATCGGCTGCGACGCCCACCGGGAAACCAATCTCGAGATGGCCCGACGGTCTCTCATTCTCCTCCAGAACGACGGGATCCTTCCTCTCGACTCCAACAAGCCACGCAAAATCGCGGTCATCGGACCGAATGCCGATGATCCGCAGGCCAACCAAGGGGACTGGGCTGGAGCCAGCGGTCAGGTCGGCTGGATGAAAGACGGCCATCCCCGAGAGTGTACCGAAACGGTTCTCGATGGAATCCGCACTATCGCCCCCGAGGGAAGCACCATCACTTACGCGCGTGGAGCCGACATCACCTTACTCAAGGATGCGGTCGATCAGACGTATAACGATGGTCAAGAGAAACAAAAGGTCTCCGTCATAGCCGAACCGGACGAAGAGATGATCCAGGAAGCCGTCCAGAACGCCCGCGCAGCAGAGATCGCCGTCGTGGTCGTTGGGGACAACAACTTCCTCGTAGGGGAATGCAAATCCACCGCGACTCTGGAGCTACAAGGGGGCCAGCGGGCTCTCCTCGAGGCCGTGGCCCAAACCGGCACTCCCATGGTAGTGGTCCTCATGCACAGCAAACCGAATGTGCTTCCGGATTCTATACAAAACGCAGCCGCCATCATCGAATCGTTTAACCCGGGCATGATGGGTGGAACTGCCATCGCCGAAGCGATTTTCGGGCATTTCAACCCCTCTGGCCGCCTGACGGTCTCCGTCCCCTACCACGTCGGCCAGCAACCGATCTTCTACAGTCAGGTTCGCGGGCAGCATGGCGAAAAATACGCCGACATGACCCAGGACCCTCACTTCGCCTTCGGATTTGGGCTGAGCTACACCACCTTCGCCTACAGCAACCTGTCCATCCAGAAGACCGAATCGCTGACCCGCGAAGACACCCTTCACTTCCAAGTCACGGTGACCAACACCGGCGACCGGGCGGGCCGGGAGACCACCCAAGCCTACGTCTCGGACCTCGTGACCTCCGCCACCTGGGTCAACAAAGAGCTGAAGGCTTTCCAGCAAGTCGACCTCGAAGCCGGAGAAAGCCAAACCGTCCACTTCACCCTTCCCATCGCCAGTTGCACCCTGGTCAATGCGGACAGCGAGCGAGTCGTCGAACCCGGTGACTTCGAGCTCCAAGTCGGAAGCAGCAGCCGCGAGGACGATCTTCTCAAGGCTACGTTCTCGGTGAGTGATTAGGCCTTCTTCAGATTTTGCGACGCTCGGGAATTCGCTCTCGCCCCTCCCAGCATTCGCCCAAAGGGGGTGTCCTTGCGGAAGACCATTCCCACGCTGACAAAGTTCCATAGCGTTGGGCGGTCTCGAAAAGGCCGAAAATCGGAGCGCGGAATTCATTCCGCCCCGTTGGATTGGCTGCGTAGGAAAGGTGAATTGCGGAAGTTAAGGTGAAACACACCCGAGGGGCATGCGGGGCGGAACGAATTCCGCGCTCCAATTGCAACCTGGTCATCCGCCTCACTGCGAAATTCTACAATTGATTCGGAAATACCAAAACCCCGGAACCGCCATAGTGATGGTATTCGTATGACCCCATGAAATGACCAAACTGAACTTTGCTTATGCTTTCTCCACAAGAGCGTCATTCTCTTGAGGCTCCATCAATACTTCCGGATGCTTTTGAGCCACACGAAGGATCTTCAGCGCTGGCCCTGAAGGTTTGCGACTCCCCCTTTCCCAACTGGCTGCTGTAGTTGATCCAACATTCAGCATTCGGGCAAAAACCGGCTGGCTCATTTTGAGAGTTTGGCGAAGCGCAATAATTTGCTTTGGGCTCATCGGAGCAGGCTTTTTCGGCAATGCAAACTTGGACGTACGCATAGTGATCTTGCGCTTGCCTTTAACGTGATCGCGCACGACTTCAACTGCTCCGATAAAATCATCGGCATCAAATTCGATCTCTGTGTCTTTCATTTTTCGTATACCTCCTTAATTTCAGTCACAAGTTTAGCTACCCGCTTCTTCTGTTCCGGCTTTAAGTCTGTGATATCACCCTTGGTGAAAAGATAAAAAAGATAGATGATACCCGCCTTCGGAAGGTATAGGTAAATAATTCGAGCGCCTCCGCGCTTTCCCTTACCTTTTGCGCCCCAACGCATCTTTCGCAAACCACTAAGATGGGGAATAACATCTCCAACTTTGGGGTTTGCAACCAATTCAGTCTGTAGTTCCCGATATTCATCATCTTCAAAAACTTGCAGGACATTTTTCGTAAAGGCGGGCTGCTCGACTAACGTCAACACCGAAAAACCCTCACACAGTAAGGGCTTTTACGCAAGCGACATTTTGCAATTTTTAACCGCCGCAATCATTCAATTTGGCCTTATGCTCATTCGGCACGGTATTTAACTTTCCTATTCGTGTGATACGGCAGTCGCTCCAAGTACCCGGTTCCGGGGCATTGTTCCTCTCGGGAGGGCAAGACAAGTGAAATCTCCCACCGATCCAAACCAGCACCATAAATAGAACCGCGTTCGTGCTTCAGCCGCCTACTACTCTACCGCACAGTTTGATTCCTTAACCTCCTTTCGAGCCGACTGCACTCTGCGCTTTCCAAGAGATCCTCTCGGCCGGCTATGGAGTTCGGGAAACTGTGACTATCGGACCGGCCAGAAAGACCATTACTGAATATGGATCATCCCGCCCAAATATTCGTGGACGCCTCGCCGAAAAAGATGGGGTTGCCCACGGGACCAATAGTGTGTCCAGGCGAAATCGAACTGCATTAAGAGGCTCAGAACAGAGCTAGGATAGAATGGTTGAGAGACTTCGTCCAAAACCAAGACATGACGTCTTTTGTCCTTCCCCGGATGTGCGTCATCCTGAGGATCGTCGGAGGTTGAAAGGATGTCTTTCACGGAGGCGCCCGGCCTTCGCGCAAGACTACGGCGGGCAGGCCAGAGGCACGGAGAACGGTAAGAATCGGATGGCTATTCTGGACCCAATTTCCATGGAAATCATTCTGTCATATTTGATGCGAGCCGGTTGTTGCCGTTTCACACACAGACCCTGTTTTTTTCAGACAGCGGGCAAGAACCGCTTCATAAACCTATCCAAGGAGTCCCGCCCCAAGGTCTTCGTGAATCCCGAATCTGAGTGAAAAAACGCCTTCCTCTCAATTCCAACCCACTTCGCTGGATTCTTTGATTGGGCAACGCTCAGTTCACTTTCTCGATATCCGGCAACTTCCAAGTGCTGTTCGTCTTGTCCATGATTGCCGGCTCCGGGCCGTAGACGCGGAACCACGGGAACCACTTTTGGTTCGCAGGCGTGTAGAGCCAGTTGGACTTCTTGCCATTGGGTGGCTTGGGTCCGATGTAAATGTCTACCGATCCGTCGGAATTTTTCTTCAGATCTGCGTCAAGCGAGCTGAGCGTTAGATTCTTGGAGTTGAGAAAGAAGCTTGAGGTTTCCAAGCTGTAAATCGTGATAGACCAAAACTGCTTCACCGGTACATTTGCCGGCACATGCAGTTGGTAATTGTTCTGGCCCTCCAGCGGTTGCCCCTTGCTGTCGAAAAAGGTGCCGAAGTAGAAGCTGTCCCCTCCCGCCTTTACCATCGGGCAGAAATATTGATAGAAGGCGATGGCTCTTGCATCCACACCAAAATAGTCCGGCATCTTCCACTGGAATTCAGTCTGTAGGGTTATTGGAGGGGATGGAAATACCCAGTGGGTGTCCGGCCACCATGGTGTGCCACCGGTGGTGACAGACTCCATCAACCAAGCCTGCGCTTCCGTGGCCGCGCCCTTCAACAGAGTTACGGTGGCTGAGTCGGGCTTAAACTCCTTCCCCTTCTCGATGCCCACGGGGAGGATCATCCCCATCATCTCCATGTCGCGTGGTTTTACCGGCTCCTCGTTCAGCATCCGGGAGAGGCTGGTGAAAAAGGTTTCGTCAAAAGTAACCAATCCGTTGTAGGTGACGTCGGTCATATCGAGGAAACGTTGCGCGGGCGGATTGGCCGCCTCTGACAATGGATACACCTTGAGCTTTTTCACCAGATCATCCCCTGCCTGCACATCTTTCTGATCCTCAGAGGCCAAAATGTTACGCAGCAGGGTAAAGGTGTTGTAGGTTTCGGAACGAACTGGAGTGTAACCGTCTGGCACCTTGCCCTTGTAGTCCGGAGGGAGAACAAGATATTTTCCACCTTTGCCATCCAAGCCCAGGTCTTGAAGCGGCACATACCAGGCGTCTTCGATTGTCCCGTAGAAACTAGATCCTTGGACCGCGGGCGGCACCTCCATGACGACTGGGCCATCCTTCTTCGTATTGATGAAACAGTAGATGTAACGGGTGTTGACGTTGGGTGTGGGAGACTGGTTCTTCCAACTCCCCCCTTGAGGCCACCAGACGATGTCATTGTATTTCGCTTTGCCGTCACGGAAGGCTGCCTGTTTAACTGCATCCTGGGCCACCAACGGCAGTCCCCAGATAACGGCGTCTACAGCCCTGCGCTCCTGCATTCGCTGTTGGAGCGCCTTGGGAGACATGTCGTCCTGATGCGAGGACGCTTGGAGTTGAGGCATCGCGAGGGAAGCCAGCGCGAAAAAGAAAGTCGGCAGAAGATTTTTTCTCAGATTATTCATGTGTACAAGGAAGTCTTGCGGATTTCTAAGATCATACCCCCTGCTCCAAATATCGTCTATAGGACTTAAGGTCATATTTGGGAGCACCTAGGGGAGAAATCTTCAGGAGCCTCCGGATGTCGAGTTGGGGTCAGGATCATTCAAGTCTTGCCAGAAATTTTGGACTGCCCTTCCCCCTAAGGATCGTCGGAGGATGAAAGGATGTCTCTCTCGGAGGCACCCGGCCTTCGCGCAAGGCTACGGCGGGCAGGCCAGGGACACGGAGAGAACCATTCTCCGTGGACTCTGTGCCCGCGCCTCGACTACGCTCAGGGTCGTGAGCCTCTCGAACGATGAGAGAACTGCATTTCGCATCTGACTCTCCTCCAAGGTCTTTGCGTCTCGGCAGGAGACATTTCTCTCCCCACTCGAACCAATCGGCTTAGGCAACCCAATGAACAAGTCCACGAAATCGATACCCCACAGTTTCTATAACCCCCACAGACATAGCCTCTACGTTCGACACTAATATAAATGAGCAATCTAGATATAGATCAATTGGTAGCAGACATCCGAAAACGGTACGATGAATTGACTTCGTCAGATTACAACGAGCGAATTATCGAATCGTTCAAGATGCATGCAGCGTCCTTAGCGAAGTGGTATAACGAGCCAATGGATTATCCCGAAATCTCCGATATTGATTTCCCTGAATCCGTCTATATCGCATACGCAGTTTGCCATCCTGAGTGCAGTGCTAGAGAGTTCGTAGTTGATGGAGGCCCCCAACAATGCCGGCATTGCGGAGCCTCTCTATTTCGCACTGAAGTGGCTCAATACAAGTTCATTAAAAAATGTAATACCGTCGAACCAGACGAGTATACAACCCGAGATTGACCGCATCCCATGTGCTTGATCCCCTTGGTTCTGGTGCATACCGTCCACGGTATCAGAATATGAGTGATACGATAGGACTCTTCTTGGTAGACGTGATGCTTCATGGGTTCTGCTACTATACCGGAAAGGTTATCGTGAAGATTTCGAGCTTAGGACGAGCCTCAGTAGAACCGAGGAGAAGAATCGGAAGAAAGGAAAACGCAACATATCAGGTCGATCATTCTCGAGTTTCAGATGGCTGGCTATCTGCTATCGGATTCATTTTCTGGGTAGCAACTGGCTTCCTGTTCGCCATTTTAAAGTGATGATATTCAGATATCCAGACGACCTAGGCAACCCAGATTTACCGCCCGTGAATTCGACAACCCACAGAGATCTGAACCCGACAGACTGGTCCTCCTAGCCTCACCGTTATCCAGAATGAATGAACTCTTCACAGTCAAAGATCGTTTCAAGATCACAGGAAGAGGCATTGTGTTAATTACTGGAATTTCAGCTGACGAAGACCCGCCAGCATATACCGGACAGAAAATCATTATCGTTTCACCTGACGGGAAAGAAAAAATTGAAACCGAAATCAGAAGCATCGAGTTCGTGCTGCTGAAAGACCAAAATGAAGAGTATGTCGTCCCAATCTGCCTACCCGAAGAAATTGAAAAAGAAACGGTTCAGGTCGGTTCTAAAGTATACTTAAAACCCACAAAGAATATCCCGTCGCACCTGGACAACGCCTAACGGGGTGCCAGAGCTTTAAGTTCGAGAAAGAAAAATGAAGAGCCTCGGATGAGACTCGTTTTTCCGCGATGAATCCAGCGATCCAAACAGAATACCAGCAAGACGGAAGAATCGTTCTCACGGAGGCGCCAAGGTACAGAAGAAAGGGAATTCTCTCCGGGCTCCGTGTCCTCCGCTCATCGACTACGCTCAGGGTCGTGAGCCTGTCGAACGATGAGAGAATGCCTTTTATGTCCGCCTCACCGCTCTTGTCCCGCGTAGCTCGCAGAGCGAAGCAGGTTAGCGGCTTCGCGGCTTCGCGTGAGACCTTTTCCTACTCCGTCTCGAACAAGATGCGTATGCAACCCGGGATCAGCCGCTTGCCTTGTGCTTGATCCACCCGGCTCGGATGCACACCCTCGATCGGCTAAGACAATGAAGACTCTCCTTATAGCGGTATTTTCCATTCTTTATATTTGTGCAGTGCAAGCAGTGTTTGCGGAGCGCTCCAAAGTAATCGACGTGGATCTCGGTGAGGGACGAACGATGAGATTCATTCGAATTTCTCCAAAGAGTATCGGCATCAACTATCCTGACTACTTCATTTCCGAAACCGAAGTCACGAACGCCCAGTTCAAGGCGTTCCTCGATGCAACGAAGAGGCAGAAGGACGACAGGGACGTATTGAAGGCGATCAAGAAACGCAAAGAGAGTGGCGTCTTCTCAACCGGTGATATCCCATACAGCGTTGAAGACGAGAAAACGATTTGGCGTGATGGGAAGTTTCCAAAGGGTCTAGAGGAACATCCAGTGGCTCTCGTCACCCTCCCTGAAGTGACTGATTTCTGCACATGGCTGTCCGATGCCCAAAAGAGTGAAGGTCTCTTCCGTTTGCCCTCGTGGAATGAATGGATGATCTCTGCTTACGGACGCAGCAGAGAGTATCCATGGGGCGATGATTGGGACTCGATAAAAGTGCACATGTCTTTCGGATTCAAGTGGAATAAATTTCCCACTCGCACAGAACCGGTGAAGGCCCGCCCTCAGGGAAGGTCGCCAGAGGGAATTTACGGGCTGCTCGGGAATGTATCTGAATACATTCTGACCGGTGATCCCACAAACGAGAGCTACTTTAATCTCGGTTCTCGATCTATGGGAGGAGGATTCAGCGATGGGAAGTACACCGAAAAAGGGGAAGGCATAGCTCCGAGACAGGATTACTGGGGCTACAGCCACCACGCGACACCTCGCGAATGCGATCTTGGGTTCCGTGTCGTTTTAGATCCAACCAACAACGCTGAGCTTCCGAACCGGACGCGGCTGTTTCAACAGAACGACAGGTCTTGGATGATCACGCCTCAAACCGAAAAGACCGAAAAAGGCGGTGGTGCAAACTCCGAGGCTACGCCTCTCCGTGATACTCCTTAGCGTTCACCCTATATTAAATGCTTTCTACAAAACAAATCCCATCTCCCGATGGCAAAGCAATAGAAGCATTTGCCTCTCAAGCGGTGTTTGAGGAGTGGATCGCGCGGCAAGATGTCGGGCATGAAGGTATTTGGATTCGATTTTTCAAAAAGAACAGCGGCGTCGACTCGATCACGTATGCGGAAGCACTCGATATTGCCCTATGTTACGGGTGGATCTACGGCCCCGTACGCAGCGCTGATGATATTTCATGGATTCACAAGTTCGTCCCTCGACGCCAGTGCAGCGTGTGGTCACAGATCAATAAGGAACATATTGCTCGTTTAACCCGCGAAGGGCGTATGAAGCCCCAGGGCACAAAACAGGTAGATGCCGCGAAAGCCGATGGGAGATGGGATGCCGCCTATGCGTCATCATCGACTTTCGAGATGCCCGAATATTTCATGACGGCGCTGAAACAGTCTCCGAAGGCTTACGATTTCTATATGAAACTGCCGAAGTCGTATCGCTATCACATCTACTATCAGCTTCAGTCAGCCAAAAAGGCGACGACGCGGTCCTCCAGAGTCGCGAAATTCCTGGATATGATGGAACGCAAAGAGAAACCAAGATGAGACAATCCTCTGAAGGAAAGATACGCCCAAACAAGGCGCTGCAGTACCCCCTAGACGCCGATCGACCAACTTTGTACCCCGTCCAACATGCATCGGATCACCCTCAGCCTACGTACGCGAGCTCGGGATTGCTGAGCTTTGCACTCAGCCAAAGAATGAAGAAGACCATTTTCGCAGTCATATTGATCTTAGGTCTTATCGGCCATGCGTTTTGGCCTGCTGAGTATCAAAAAATAAAGAGCCCTGACGGTAGATTTGAAGCCACCGCCTATTACCACAGGTATAAAGAATGGCTTCCGCTGTCTCCGGGCCAAGGCGGCGACAAATCCGGCTGGATCAAAATCGAATCACTCTCAGGAGAGAATTTTGGAGACCTCAAAGTCGATAGGATTTCCAGAATAAATGAAATTGAATGGACGCCAGGAACCGCCGAGATCAAACTTCTTGGCACCTGGAACCTCGAATAACCATCAAGCTAGGACGCTACAAGCTCGGTCCTGCCACAGAGGACGCTCGCCTGGGGCACCCCTTGGCACGAGAGATCGTGAGCCGCGCTGCCGATACCGAACCGCCTCGCTGTAATCTGACTTTCGACTACACAAATTGCCCGCTTCAAGTCTCCATCCTGAAGAGCTTCGTCGGTAAATCAGGGAACCTTGTCCTGACGAAACTCACCATCGACAGCGCCGAGACCTAAGACCACCTCATCTGGGCCGACCGCGCAGACGACGGTACGACCCTCGACTCTGAGAAGTGCTATAGCCTTTTCTCCATTCCTGCCACGATTGAAGCAGCCAACAATGACCCAGCCGATCTCAGCGAGCTGACCGAATCTGCCCCCCAATCGATTCTCGCTCAAATTGCCGAGCAGAACGCTAACTACTTCGACGAAGAGATGGACAAACTGGAACGCTGGGCCGACGACCGCAAACGCAGCCTCGAAATCCAGATCAAAGACCTCGACGTTGAGATCAAGACCCTCAAGACCGTATCCCGCAAGCCGACAAAGCTGGAGGACAAGGCCAAAGCCAAGCGACAGATCAAGTAACCGGAGCAAAAGCTCACGGATTTCCGCCGTCAACTCTTTGATGCGAAGGACGCCATCGACCAAGACAAGGACGGACTCCTGAGCGAAGTCGAAGAGCTCCTTAAGCAAACGACCCAGCAAACCACACTCTTCCAGATCAAGTTTACCATTATTTAATACCCCGCAAAACCCAAAACAAAACTTGAAATCGTCAATATTTTGCCGATTATTGATTTTATGATCCATTCACTGGCCATAAATAACTTCTCATCTTTCCACGAATCCACATTTGTGGAGTTTACTTCTGGTCCAAAGGCAGGAGATCGGAAGATCTTTCTTTCGTCCGTGCTATCGGATGTCTCCATCAACTCAGTTACGGGCGTATTCGGAGCCAATGCCTCGGGCAAAACCAACCTGCTCAAGGCCATTGCCTTCCTGCGCTACTTCATTCTGGATTCCGCCTCAGAGAAGCCTGACTCCAAGATTCCCGTCGAACCCTTCCATTTTACGGAAGGCGCGGCAGAACGCCACAAGCCGATATTCTTTCAACTGGAGTTCGAGTATGAGGAAAAGCTTTATCGCTACGAGTTGGAGATTTCTCACCAAAGAGTGCAATTCGAGGCTCTTTTCCGCAAGGATCAGCGCTTCCGTTATCTCTTTGAGCGTTCGTGGAAGCCAGCGAAGGGCGATTACGAATTCAAGCACCAGGACATCGGCCCGTCCAAACAAGTCGCACAGCGGGAAAACGCTTCCTTCATCGCATCCGCAGTGCTCCAAGAGCATGAATTCGCCAAGTATATCTCAGGCTATTTCAAGAAGTGCTACGTCAACGTCCACCTTTACGGGCGGATGCCCACACATGACCCAGAGTCAACTAATATCATCAAGGCCACCAACTACTTCTCAAAGCATGAGAACTACCTGAACACGGCCATCCGCCACATTGCTTTCGCGGATACGGGCATCAGCGACATTGAGTTGGAGCCCTTCAAATTCATCGACGAAGAAGGCAAGGAGCAATCCTTGCTCCTACCCATGGCCAAACACCAGGTCGAAGGGCATGACTACAAACGTCCGCTCATGACAGAGTCGCGCGGCACCCAAGCCCTTTTCGTCCTGCTTCGCTACATCCTGCCCGTATTGGAAACAGGCGGCGTTGCCGTCATCGACGAGTTTGAAACGGGGCTGCACTCCCATGTGGTCAAATACGTGGTCGAGCTCTTTTACTCCAAGAAGACCAATCCGAAGGGGGCTCAGCTCATTGCCAACTTCCATACGGACTACCTGCTGCAATCGACTCTGGAGAAATACCAGATCGTCTTCACCGAGAAGGACCCAGATACCCAGTCCACCGAGGCCTGGCGCTTGGATAAGGTCAAGGGAGTCGCCCGCAACGCCAACAACCACTATGCCAAATACCACGCAGGCGCGTATGGCGGCATTCCCAACCTCTGATTCGAAGAAACGATGTCACGCAGTAATCCTTTCAATCAGAAGACCCGCCAGATACAGCACACTACCCTGATCGTAGTTGAGGGCGACACCGAACTCGCCCTCGTCAAATACCTCAGGGCGCTCTGCGGAAGGAATTGCGGCACAAGAGTCTCCCCTGAAAACGCCCATGGAGGCAGCGGCGATGTCGTGTTGGAGATGGCTATCAAGCTGGGTAAGGATTTCGATGCCCGTGCTTGCATTTATGACATGGACCGCGCCCCAAAGCTCAAGAAGCACATCCGCAAAGCCAAGCAACTCGGCATCCACGAGATCAAATCCACCCCGTGCATCGAGGCGTTGCTCCTAGAAATCCTCGGAGAGAAAGTCCCCGCTTCTACCGATGATTGTAAGCGGGCGATGCAACGTATCCTCGGGGAAGACAGCCTTACCGAAATCCCCACCTTTGAGAAGTATTTCCCGAAGGAGCTGATCGAACGACGCAAGTCAGAGGTCCCCCAACTCGACGTGCTCATGGGGCTGATTAACCGTAATTCAAAAAAGTAGAGCGAATTTTATAAATAATTAAAACCGAACATTTGATATGAAGCTCCCGAAACAAGCTGCCGAAAACATCACAAAGGCACTGACATCCGTAAGTCTACTAGAGGAAGCTACCGCAAAGGAAGTAGTCGATGCCCTGGATGGCCAAAAATCAGTGAATTGGAACATCATTCTGACCAAACAATTTAAGGCCGAGAAAGGAGATCAAGATGAAGTTGAGTCTTAAAGCATTCCGCGGGGTCAACGACTCGTTTGAGGTTAAGTTCGATACAAATCAAAACCTCACAGTCCTTTACGGTGAAAATGGGAGTGGCAAAACTACGATATCTGATGCCTTGGAATTTGTAGTCGATGGCAAAGCTGGGTCCCTGGAAGACAAATCTTTGGATGGAAAGGCGCGACTGCCCCAGTTAGTCAATGCTCAAAGAAAGAAGGCTGACCTTTCTGTGTCTTTGGAAATTCATAACAAAACGCGCTCTGCAACACTACCAGCCTCTAAGGTAGTTCATAGCGGAGAACTGGATCAGCAATTTAAGGTTCTTAGTAGAAAGAATATTACAAGACTGATCGAGGAGGAGCCAGCAAAGCGCTTCAGTAGAATTCAAGACTTCGTTTCCATCCCTGTCCTTGAGCGTGAAGAAAAGGCTCTCAATGCTCTTCTTCTCGCCGAAAAGAAAATTTTCGACAGTCAATCCAGGCTCGTCGAGCAAGCACATGAAATACTTGAAGAGTTATTCACCGAGCATGCCGACAAAACCAAGTATGGTGACCGACAAAAGGACTGGAAAGAAGACATCCTCAGCGAGAGCGAGGAGACAATCACGGAACACCTCAATCTCCTTCAGGAACTCCACCAACAAGTCAAGCGTCTACGTGCTGACTTCACGCCTCTAGGCGGAAGCTACCCTGCCGTAAAAATGGCTCAGAGAACCTTTGATAATGAGACTAAAGCCCTCACCAAACTAATAGCAGATCACAGTGGGGACTTGGCCAAGGCTTTCAAAACCCTTAAACATGCGAAAGGCTACTTTGAAAAAACCGAGACCGACATCTGTCCAGTCTGTGACACGGAGGTCGGTCATGATTCTCTTGTTGAAAAGGTCAATCAGAAACTCGACTCTCTCTGATGTGTCCTGAGATCGCTGGACAGAGGATTCCTTTATTTTCTTCGTGTTATGATGTTTAGTTGTAGTTGATGCAAGCCGGTAGGCTTGTGTGATTGCCCCCCATGGGGGGCGCGATTTTTTCCTCGAATTGGATCGGGCTCTTGTAGCCCAGAGAGGAGTGTTTTCTGAATCGGTTGTAGAAAACTTCGATATACTCGAAGGCATTGCTTCGGGCAGTGTCTTCATCGAAGAAGACCTCATCGCCAACTGTTGAGGTCTTATACCGCCCGTAGAAGGATTCCTGGGCGGCGTTGTCGTAGCAGTTCCCCTTGGCGCTCATGCTTTGTTTGATCCCGAAGCTCTCCAACATGTTCTCATAGTCGTAGCTGGCGTAGGTGCTACCCCGGTCGCTGTGGTGAATGAGGCCCTCGGGCAGCTCGCCGCCTCGGGTCAGGACGGCGCACTGCAGAGCCTGGCAAACCAGCTTTGAATCGTTGCGGGAGGAAACGCTCCAACCGATGATCCGCCGACTGTACAGATCCATCACTGTTGCCAGATAACACCAGCCCCGCTGGACGCGCAGGTAGGTCGTATCGGCTACCCAGACCTGATTGCAGTCGTCCGGCTTTCCGAGTTCGCGCAGCAAGTTGGCGCTGTAGCCGAAGTCGTGCTTGCTGTTGGTGCCAAGGGGCTTGAAGCCCTTCGTTTGTCGACCTTCGATCCCCAGCTCCTTCATCAACCGTAACGTCCGGTCGCGGCCACAGCCGAGATCCTCGTCCTTGAGGTGTTCGTGGATTGGGCGGTGGCCGTAGCGTCCACGGGCTTGCCGGTGCAACTCGGTAATCCGTCCCTTGAGAGCCGCAGCGGTTACTATGACTGGCAGGCTCGCGAGCCTGCCAGTCATAGTAACCGCTGCGGCTCAGTCCGAAACACTCGCACAGCTCGTCTACTCCGTAGCGAGCCTTGTGATCCTCTATAAACCGATAGCGCATCACTCGGGGTTGCTGAAGTAGCCCACCGTTTTTTTTAGTATCTCGTTCATCCGCTTTTGCTTGGCCAGCTCCTTGCGGACCTGGGCCAGCTCCTCGGCCATCGCCTTCGGACTCTGTGCACCCTCGGGAGCCTCAGCCTCCAAATCATCCAGGTGCTTCTTCCTCCAGCTATACAGCATCCCCTCGGGAACACCAAGCTGCTCGGATACCTCCTTCACCGGTGTACCTTCAATTATGATCATCTTGACTGCCTCTTTTTTGAACTCGGCAGTGTAGCGGCG